>CAWVSQ010000106.1:0-3136 GCA_963933005.1 uncultured euryarchaeote | reverse complement strand
TTGGTTTTCCATTAACCAATTTTTTAAAATTCATATGACTTATTATAACTTAACGTGGATATGTTTGGCGATACGGACCATTTCCGACCCAATTCTCCCAATTGAATTTTTACGAACCCAAACATACAAAAGGGATAATGCCCACATATACTTGCTAGCCATGATCCCCCGATTATCTCCCTTAACCCTATTCCACGAAGAAATGGGTGCCAAATTTACAACTTTCGGGGGGTGGAAAATGCCCATTCGGTTTGGGTCTATAATAGAAGAACACAATTGTGTTAGAACCTCTGTAGGAAAGTTCGATGTTTCCCATATGGGGCAAATATTTTTGGATGGAACAGATGCAGAGTATTTGACAAATAAATTGGTTTCAAATAATGTCACGCGACTTAAAGATAATCAAGCACAGTATGCTATGATAACCGATCACCGAGGGGTCATTTTGGATGATACTCTTGTCTATCGAAATTCTTCAGATTCATTTATGTTTATACCCAATGCTGGACATGATGAAGAAATGTTTCTTAGATGGACTCACTTTCGCGACGAGTGGGATCTCGATGTCACCATAAAAAATTCCACTAGTGAAACCGCAATGTTTGCAATACAAGGGCCAACTGCAGTCGATTCCATTGAAGCACTTTCTTCAGATACAATATCTGATCTAAAGAGATTTACAACCACTGTCACAACTATAGCCGGAATCCCATGCACCGTTTCCCGAACAGGATACACAGGTGAAGATGGCTTTGAATTGTTACTCCATTCCAGTGACGCTGTGACTTTGTGGAAAGCATTGGACTTTCCGTCATGTGGACTTGGATCCCGGGATACTCTCCGAACCGAAATGGGATTTTTACTTTCCGGTCAAGATTTCAATCATCACAAAAACCCAAGAAACCCATTTGAAGCTGGGGTCGATTTCACAGTTGATCTGAATCAAAATTTCATCGGTAGAGATGCCTTGTTAAAACTTCGTTCTGAAGAACTTGATTTTAATTTTATAGGCTTTTCTCTCCTCGAAAGATCAATCCCCCGCCCTGGATCTGCTATATTAAATGAAGCGGGCGAACAAATAGGATTGGTGACAAGCGGAACTCTGAGTCCTACCCTCAACATTCCTATTGGATTAGGTTATGTTCCACCTTCTTATTCTTCTATCGGAGACTCCCTTCAAATATCAATAAGAAATTCTTTGAAACCAGCAATGATATGTTCCACACCGTTCATTAATCTGCAATGACATTTTCTATACCTCTCGATAGGAAGTATTCTAAATCACATGAATGGGCATTAGTAGATTCTAATAATGCACTAATCGGAATAACCGATTTCGCACAAGACGAATTGGGTGATATAGTTTTCATAGAATTACCTTCCGTCGGGGAAACTTTAATAAAAGATCAAATATTTGGACTAGTCGAAAGTATCAAAGCAGTATCTGATCTCTACGCCCCACTTTCTGGAACCATTTTGGATATTAATCCCGCCCTCGAAACAGAACCCGAACAAGTAAATGATGATCCTTATGATTTAGGATGGATGCTCAAAATAGAACTAAAAGATCCCTCCGAACTCAAAACACTACTCACGGCCAATGAATACGGGGACCAAACAGGTTGAATCTATAGGTGGACATCTCATGACACATCTCCCCCCCACTCAAAGTCCTTATACGCCCCACACCTCCGCAGATGTTGAATCAATGTTGTCGGATCTGGGACTTAACTCCATAGAAGAATTATTTGATATCCCACCAGCCATTAAATTCACTGATTCGTTTAAAATTCCCCCCCGATCAGAACACGAAGTTAAAACAGAACTGAAGGAGATTTTTGAAAAAAATCTACCCCTTATCGAATTTCTTGGCCATGGATATTACTCCCATTACATTCCTTCTATAGTTGACCATATTTCTGATAGATCTGAATTTCTGACATCTTACACTCAATACCAACCCGAGATTTCTCAAGGATTCCTTCAAGTTTTGTTCGAATACCAATCTCTAATAGTCGAACTAACGGGTTTAAAAATAGCTAATAGTTCGATGTATGATTTTGCAACTTCTATAGGCGAAGCAGCCCTTTTATCTGGAAGAATTTCTCCAAATCGAACAAAGATTCTAGTACCTGATATTTTAAGACCAGAACGCCTTAGCGTTTTGAAAAATTACACTTCAAATTCTGGGTTCGAAATAGAATCTTATCCCACTTATCACTCCAACACCGACGTTAATGAATTGTCAAATATGATCTCAAAAGACGTTTCCATGATATATGTGGAAAGTCCCAATTCCCATGGTGCACTTGAAGAATCTATTGAAGAAATAGCCAAAATATCTCATGAATCCGGATCTCTTTGCTGCCTCGGAACTGATCCTGTCGCATTATCAATACTAGAATCTCCTTCTTCTCTTGGCGTTGACATAGTGGTTGGAGACGCATCTGTACTTGGTCTACCAAATGCATACGGAATGGGTGTCGGCCTGTTTGCTTGTAGAGATGAATATTTACGGAAAGTTCCGGGCAGGCTGGTTGGTATCACGAAGGATGCCAACAATCGCAGGGCGTACACGCTCACACTTCAAACGAGAGAGCAACATATCCGGAGAGAACGTGCAACTTCAAATATTTGCACCAACCAAGCCTGGGTCGCTCTAAGAGCTGCAATCCACGCCGCATATCTAGGGCCTCATGGCTTAGTAGATTTAGCAAAACAATGCATCGATTTGCCCCTTGAACTATCTTCAAAGCTCAATGATATCGAGGGTGTACAATCTCCTCTGTACCCGCGATATCATTTCCGGGAGTTTGTAGTCGGAACTGAGAAAAAAGCTATAGACGTAGTCCGCTCACTCGAAACAAAAGGATATGCAGTATCTGCTATAAATGACCATGAATTGCTCATCTGTATCACCGATACTAATGCCTCTCACATCAACTCCTTTGTCGACGCTTTCAAGGAGGCTGCACTATGAATAATCTTCCCCGTTACAATCAAGCAAAATGGACTTCACAATCTGCTTATGAACCTCTCCTATCTGAAAAAAACATGACTGAAATTTCTCTGGAACATATACCCCTTCCCTCTAATCTAAAAAGAAATTCTCTCACCTTGCCTAGCTTATCCGAAC
>CAWVSQ010000105.1:0-3161 GCA_963933005.1 uncultured euryarchaeote | reverse complement strand
TAGATTGAAAGGATGGGTGTTGTGATTGATGGGTGGAGAAGTGTTTCGTGAAAAGGTACCAAACTCAAATGCCGTCGTAGGAGTTGTGGGAGTGATAAGAACATCAAGATTTTCAAAGAGATTGTTGATAGAAGCTCGTACTTGATCTCTTTTTTCTAACGCTTTGTGGTACACAGCCCCATCTTGATAGGACATTAGTTGGGATCCAGCGATGAGGTATTGTTTTAAGGAAGGGGAAAGGAGATCTAATTTATCGAGTGACGCTCCAGATAATAGAGAAGTGTCAGAAGATTGAGAAAATATTTCTTGGGAAAAATACTGATAGATTTCTCCCATAGAAATTGCCCTCCAAATGGGAGATGATAATTCTGATTTTGGGAAATTTACAGTAGTGATATGGGCCCCAGTTTCACTTAGGTCATCAGTTATAGCAAGGACGGGTTTGGAAACTTCGGGGGTTACAGGAGTTTGGTACAGAGAATCCGGTAAACCTATATTCAATGTTTCGAAATTAATTTGAGATCGAGGAGGTTTTGGATGCTTTTCACCGGAGAGTACACCTAAAGTTTTTCGGAGGATATCAAAATTAGAACCAAGTAATCCTACAGTGTCTAAACTGTGAGAAAGTTCGACCACACTATGGGTGGAAATGGCCCCATGCGTTGGTTTTAACCCAATAATTCCACAAAAACTAGCAGGGATTCTAACACTACCCCCAGTATCAGTTCCGATAGCAACATCTGCAAGGTTTGCAGCTATAGAAGCTCCGGAACCACTAGAAGAACCTCCAGGAGTGTAATCAGGATTTATTGGATTTAGGGTTGGACCAAAGTAACTAGTTTCACCGGTGGGGCCAAAGGCGAATTCGTCCATATTAGTTTTGCCGACGATTGTAGATCCTGCATTTAATAATTTGTCAACCAAGATGGCATTTTGAGTGGGGATGCAATTTGAAAGTATGGCAGAACCTGCAGTTAAAGAGTGTCCTTTTATTGCGACATTATCTTTGATCGCCACCCGGACTCCGTATAAGGTACCAGAAGTGGCAGTAGTAAGAGGGGGATCAAATTGAATTGTGAAAGCATTATAAGGGTCATCAAGAGGCGTGGGTGAAAGAGGTTTGCTTGAGCGTTGAGAAGAAGAAATTGGATCTAAATTTTTAAAAAAAGATAATAACTGAGTTACTATAGGTACGAGGGCATCTTGCTCATTTTTATCGATGGAAAATCCAAGTTGTTCGGAAATGGAGAGGAAATAGTTTGGAGACGGGGGGCCAAGTGGCATTTGGATTACAATCCGGCCCATTCGTCGAATGAAACAGATATGTCGAAGTATGCAAGGGCCCTTGCCATAGTTCGGGTTATCATTTCATCGACGTCTTTTGGTTTCTGATAAAAGGAGGGGAATGGGGGATAAATAACTCCGCCCGCGTCGGTTACAGAAAGCATATTTGTTAGATGGATTCTATTTAGGGGTTTTTCGCGAGGCATAAGAACCAATCTTCGACGTTCTTTGAGTATGACATCTGCAGCTCTAGTGATTAAATTCGAAGAGTTCCCATTGGCTATATTAGAAAGTGTTTTCATCGAACAAGGGGTCACAAGCATGCCGTTAGTATGGAATGATCCACTGGCTATAGTTGCCCCTATATTTCGATTGTCATGAACTTCGTCTGCGAGACCGGTGACCTCGCTTAGGGAGTAGTCGGCTTCTTGCTGAATATTTATTTTGGATGCATCAGAGAGAACTAGATGGACCTCTACATCGGTGTTTGAGAGTAGTTCTAGTGTCCGGATACCATACAGTTGGCCGGTGGCACCTGTCATTCCAAGAATAAAACGTTCGGTCATGGGATATATATGAGGCGCAGGAGTTATGAGAGATTCGATTTGAATAGTTTGAGGTGTAAGGGAAGCTTTTACGTGAAAAGAAGTAGTAGGAGGAGATATGCCCATAGAGATAACAAAAAAAGACGGACAAACGGTATACTTATGCGAAGTATGTGGGGAACATTTCGAAGATAAATTTCAAGCAGGAGATCATGAACAATATTGCGGTCCTCGATGTTCTATGTAAATTTAGAAGAGAAATTAGCGATAAAATGAATGAAGCGATATGTCTTTGTGTAGTTAAGAGGATCATAAGATAATGTCAAGAGTAAAGAAAGTGATACACACGTGTGTTTGGGTATCAAATATAGAAGACACAAAATCATTTTATATAGAAGGTTTGGGATTGAATCACACGTGGGGATTTACAGGCGGAGATGGAGTGGAGAATTTTTATATTGCAGGAGAGGGAGGAGGGGCCGAAATTCAATTTAAATACAGACCGGAGGGAGGGGACAAATCGGGGCAAGAAGTAATTGTGGAAAGAAGAGGGATGGATCATTTGGCACTGTCAGTGGAAAATGTGAATGAAACGGTTGAAGAAATGGTCAAAAAAACAGGATGCGAGATTGTAATCGAACCTTTTCAAAATGATGAAACAGGAGTCAGAGCTGCGTTTATTGAAGACCCGGATGGATATGTTGTGGAATTGGTTCAGTATCTCGAAAATGGCACCAATTCCAAGATTTGATCACTTTTGATTAACTCAAAACATTGAAGTTGCCGCCGAGCATCTGAATTGGCATGGAGGCAGCAGCTCAAGAAATTAGTAATCTCATCGGTCGTGAAGTTTATTCAAAAAATGGCATCTTTGTGGGTGAAGTGGATGATGTACAGATAAGTTTAGATAATGAAGCCATCACAGGATTGGCTGTTTCTAGTGTCAATAGTGCATTGTTCAAAGGGTGGGACCTAAATGGAAAAGGAGTTCTAGTCCCATATCGGTGGGTCAGGGCGGTTGGAGATATTGTTCTCGTAAATGATGTTGTCGAGCGAGTGGCTTCTAAGGATCAAACAGACGAATAAGAAATTTTTAAAGGGAAAATGGTTTTCCCGTAATGCATTATGAGATAGTTTGAAAAAGTATTTCGCCGTGTCTATATTACACACATTAGGGCCGGTAGTTTAGTCAGGTAGAGCGACGGACTCTTAATCCGTAAGTCAGGGGTTCAAATCCCTTTCGGCCCGTTTGAGATAGAAGGGATGGAAATTTACCCGTGGGAATGGAAATTAATCTATGGCAGCGGACCCTTCTAAAGACCATAGAGCAAA
>CAWVSQ010000104.1:0-3177 GCA_963933005.1 uncultured euryarchaeote | reverse complement strand
TAACAATCGTGTCACTAAAGTTGCATCGGAGGTTGGAATGAAATTTGAGAATATTTCAGACCCAGCTCTCATAGGTATACCTGCAACCGAAATAGCATCTTTGACTCCTACTTTTAGATTGGAGAGAATTCCTTGGTGGGAAGGAGGAACTGTACATGAAATTGCAATTGCATTATAAGGATCTTTTTTTGGAGCCTGCCAAGATCTATTTTCAGTATCGGTTGGGGGAGGGGTGGTGGTCAAATATGGGTCTTCTAAGTTTTGGATGTTGTTTATCACATCTTGGCATAAAATTTCTGCATCGGCAGAATTCACAGAAATGCCGAATCGGGAACCAAGTTGAACTAATTCAGATGGGGTGAGATTGATTTCCATAAGTCATAGTTAGCTCGGATACGAGTTAAATTGACCATACTAGAAATAGAGAATTATATTTCAATGAAAAGTTTTTTGTCGTGGATAGTGACCTCATACACAGGTAAAGATATGCGAGAGTCTCCTAAGTGTGCCCCTGTTTCGAGGTTGAATTCCCACCCATGCCAGGGGCAGGCGAGGACTAGATTGGATCCAAAGTGTTCCTTTACCCGAAGACCGACGCCGACAAAATCTGCAAGCAGCTCGTTCCCTATACGCCCGGTGCAAACTGGGCCGCCTCTATGAGGACAAGTGTTGGATGCGGCGTAGTACTTTCCTTCGATATTGAAAACGCCGATGGATTTTCCCTCTAACTCAACTATTTTTCGTTCGCCTGGGGGCAGTTCGGTTACATCACAAATGGGTACTGAGGTCATATTCCGAACACCTCGTGTGCTGTTCCCGCTAAAACCCGCTGTTTCTCGTCGTCGGAGAGTATGCTCAGGTCCGTGATGGCACTCGGAGGATCATAATCCCAGTGTGGGTAGTCTGATGCATATAGAAGTCGGTCTGCCCCACCGATCATGTCGATTACTTGACGTAGGTAAGAGAGATCTTCGGGTACCTCTAACGGTTGAATTCCAAAATACATATCTTTGATATATTCTGATGGTTTTTTCTTGAGTAGAGGTGCCTCAGATTGGCGTTTTAAATATTCTGTGTCGAGCCTGTGCATCATTAGAGGAATCCAAAACACACCTGATTCTTGGAAGACTATTTTCAGATTTGGGAATTTTTCAGGAATGCCTTGAATTACTAAACTAGTTATTTGAGATTGATTTGCCATCAAAAAACCCAACACATGAGTCTCTATGAATTTTTCATATCCAGCACTAACAAACTCATCAATTCCACCGCCACCTGCGTGGAAAACGATAGGGAGATCATTTGCCTCTGCTGCTTCATATATGGGATCATATTTCCTGTTTCCAAATGGTGGTTCAGGTCCAGCTGTGACAAAACATCCTCCAATTATGCCTTTTTCATGAGATACTCTATCGATGAGTTCTACAGCTTCTTTTGGTTCTTGAAAAGGGAGAGGGGCCATCGTATAAATGCCCTCGTCTGGATTTACTACTTTGTCCAACATATAATCAGTGTAGGCATTTGCGAGGAGGGTTGCCCTCTCATCGTCGCCTTTGATTCTGGAAAACGTGAGCATTTTTTGAGATAGCATATTAATTGCATCTACTCCAAGAAATTCCATCACGTCGGGAATTATTTCTGGGGTGAATCCGCCAGCATTTCGTTGCATTTCGGTGAACTCGTCTCTCTGAATTCTACCAAAAACAGATCGGTCCCCGGTGGAGATTGGATAAATACCTGCTATGCTTGCTTTATCCTTGCCAGAACCTCCAATCATTCGGGATTTCCAAGGTTCGGGAAAGTAGTCCACTAATTGATCTAATCCTTCCATATAATGTGCATCTGAATCTACTACGCGATACTTATATTTGCCCATGAGATGACGTAGGGGAGGGGGGATACTATATCTTTCTGGGTTGATTTGGGATAATAAATATAGATGGCTGAGGAGAGTAAGCCCCCTTCTGTTTTTCTCCGGCATTCGGCTAAGCGCCCGGGCCCTGGTCGTACTACTTTTGCGGCACGGGCTTGCACCGGTGAGGTTTCACCGTTCCATCGATCCTCAAGTTAGATAGAATATCTAACATCCAGAAAATATCTGGCACCTTCTACCCTCAGGAGGTTAACTCCCACACCCTTACGGGTGAGGTTCGCTCTTTTCATAGGTCGGGCGGAGACGTGTCGTTTCTGTTTCAGAGCCAGTGGTCTCCCACTCCAGGCTTGCACCTGGTCACCTGTACGACCGGTGGGGGGACTTTCCTCACGGATAGTCCGCGGCAGCCGGTCTTCCTCTGCCACCGAACCCACTGAGTGTCTGAGAGGCAATAAGAGTGTTGTGGTAAATTGTGTCAATTGGCATTCATACCGACAAGGAAAATGAACCCAATATTTCTTCTACGTCGGTGGTGGTAGGGGCATTGATAATGGTAACTGTTTTACTAGTAGTAGAGATAGCAAATGCATCTTCAAATGGTCCATTGTTTATTACCCATAAGGTTGTTTTATTATTGGAACTACTCCCCACTTTGGTTGCTTGATGGGCTTCTAAAATTTTAGAATATGCATCGTAGAACTCATCAGCATCGGCGGGAGTATCCCATTTTGTTGTCCAGATATACCCGTACTCATTCTGATCCATTTCGGAGCGGTATAGAGGTAGTAACTTATCATTTCCCCACCCTACAGAAGGTTGGCTAGTATAGTTGAAAATGGGGATAGGTTTTAGATCAGATATATTTGGACTTACATTACGAGAATCCCAAAAATTGTTAGTATCCAAGATAGTTGCGCCATATTCGCGGGATTGATGCCAAAACATTGAAAAGATACTAGCTTCACCTACAGTATCTGCACCATCGATACCGTAATTGGAAAAAGATTTCCAGACACCACCATTTTGACTGGGGATTCCCTCTTCGGGGAAATTTATCTCAAGAGGAGCCGGTTTATCTTCTGATAAATGGATAATTTGTTCTGTAGAAAGTGGTGGGGATTTGTATTTGGCATGCACAGAATCCCAACCATCTTGAGATTTTAGATAATCCACGTAAGTGGCCCCATCGGAATAAGGATGGAACAATATTATCAACACTCCAAAATTAATTGGTGCGGGTGGGGCAATTGTTTCAGAATTAGATGAATCTATTGTAAGCTTGGGAGGTTGAACACATTGCCAGT
>CAWVSQ010000103.1:0-3187 GCA_963933005.1 uncultured euryarchaeote | reverse complement strand
AGAGAATACCTTGATTCTGTTTTAAAAGAAGGAAGTTCTCCTTTTTTACTCACCGGCGATGAAAAAGAGATAAGAAAAATAGAATTGAAGTCTTTAGAAGATGGGTTTGAGGGGATCATGTTGAAAAATCCAGATTCCCTGTATGCACCCGGAAAGAGGGGAAAGAATTGGTTAAAATGTAAACCGAGCGTTGAAACACTCGATTGTGTGATTACAGGGGCGGAGTGGGGAAATGGGAGACGAGCGAATTTTTTAGGGGCCTTTGAGCTTTCGGTCATTTCATCGAATGTGGGTGCCGACATAGAATATAAAAATATCGGCAGGGTGGGGACAGGAATTACAGATGCTGAATTAGAAGAGATGACTGAATTATTACGCCCGCATATAGAAAGTCAAACTGGAAAACTAGTAAAATTAACACCAGAAATTGTCTTAGAAGTAGGATACGAAGAAATTCAGAGTTCTTCGAATTACTCTTCGGGATATGCCCTTAGGTTTCCTCGAGTAATTGCAGTCCGTCACGATAAAAAACCAGGCGATGCAGAAACATTAGATAAAATTAAACAGCTATTTAAATCATAGATAGATAGATTGAAATCAATGATAAAGCATCAGGTTAGTCAGAAGTTTCAGTGCCGAGATGGGCAGCTACATCTGCTTGAGTTATGATGCCAACAGTAAATCCAGAATCCATTACAACAATTGCTTTATAATGATATAATAAACTAGAAATTTCGTCTAGAGTGGAATTTGGGCCGACTGTGGGGAAGCTTTCTCCCATGATTTCATTTACAGATAAATCGCCTATTTCCACATATTTTGCACGAGATTGGATGATGTCAGAATTACTAATAGAACCAATAGAAGCGCCATCTTGAATTACAGGTAGTTGGGAATACCCCGTATCTTGCATGCGTTTGACTGTGTCCTGTACCGTGTCTTTGGGAGATACGCTGATAAGGTCACGGTGCATTAAGACCTCTGCACGGACTAGAGATCCAGATTTTTCATCCATAGCATTTACTATCCTACGGAGTGTTGATAATCGAGGATCGACATCTCCACCTTCTATTCGGGCTATCAGGGGTTGGGACACTCCTGCTCGCATTCCGAGTTCATTTTGGGTTAATCCAAGCTCGATTCTTCGATTTTTTAGAGACTTGGGGGTAGGTAACTCCATAAAAATAATAACCAGGAGTTATACATAAGTGTTTCTTGGGGAGATCGATTAGTAGCATATTAAAATAAACTGTATTCGAAGCGTTGAGGCTTTATGTATAGAGACAAGTAACATGTTGATGATGACTACTACTTCGAATGCAGATTCTCGAATAAGTACAAGAAGAAAATTATTTTTAAATCCATATGGACCTGAGTTGGGAGATGTCCCTCAACAAAAAATGGGCCGAGAGGAACTGGAAGAAGTTGTAAAAACAGGTACGACAACAGTTGGACTGTCTACTTCAGAAGGTGTAGTATTGGCAACAGATATGAGAGCTAGTTTAGGGGGTAGATTTATTGCAAGCAAGGATGTTCAAAAAGTGGAAAAAGTACACCCAACCGCAGCAGTCACTATGTGCGGATCGGTGGGGGGTGCTCAAGCTTTTATTCGTTCGTTGAAGGCAGAAACTAGTTTGTATGAAATGAGGAGAGGTAAAGAAATGAGTGTCAAAGCGCTTGCTACGTTGGCAGGTAATTTTCTTAGAAGTAACTGGACTATGTTCCTAATATCCCCAATATTGGGGGGCGTGGATAAGGGTGGAAACCAAGTATACAGTTTAGATATAGGAGGGGCAGTTATGCTAGATAATTATGTTTCCACAGGAAGTGGAATGCAATTGGCATATGGAGTACTTGAAGACAAATATGAAGAGGGTATGACTAACAAAGAGGCATCTTCGGTTGCAGCCCAAGCAATTAAAAGTGCTAGTCAAAGGGATGCTGCTAGTGGTGATGGGATATATTTAGCCGTGATTACGGAAGGCGGAGTGGACATCCAAGGTTACAAAGATTTTAAAGGGTTGTTATAAGAATATTAAGAATATTTTCTACTCCTTGTAAAAGTGCGTCGAACAGAGCGGATATGCCACCGATATCAGGGGCGATTAGAGGAATGATTACAAAGGGAAATAGAAAACTAGCGATGATACTTCCAATATTGGTCATTGCTACGATCATAATCAGTTTGAATAAGGGTACATCATATAAACTAGACATGAGGGAGAATGCAGGAGTATCTTTACTGTCAAATAATTCGTTTAATTTTTCCAAGTCGGATATAGAAATGGAGAGATATCTTAATTCGACATATCCTGCAAACCATCCAGGAGCTAACAAAGGGTTGAGACTAGTTGCCCATGCGACCAATCCACCTACGGTTGCACTGGTCCAATGTGCGCCTGCAAGTTTTGCAAAGGTAAAGGCAAATATAGCATTGAATAAGACCCAGGATAAAAATAGCCGGAGTAAGAACGTGTTTTGTACTCCTGCCATTACTAGCAAAATGAAGAATGAAATGAATGCCAATGCAACAAGATATCCAATGATTTTTAAAATTGGGAATCTAGTTCTAGGTGTGACTTGAAGTAAAGATTCAAGGGGCGGAAGTGTTTCGGGTTGGGAGAGATATTTTTGAATTCCGGAAATATGTCCAGCGCCAACTACGGCTATTATATTGGCCTCCACGGAAGCTATTTTGAGTAGTTGGTGGGCGATATATGCATCACGCTCGTCGATGAGGGCTTCTGCTCCGCGGGGGGAAAATTTACGGAATTCAGCAAGCATGGCAGTCACTACATCCATGTCGCCTATAACAGAAGGATCATGTTCATCTGAATCAAAGAGTGAATTGAAATTAGTGACGCTGTAAATGAGTTCCCAAATTAATTTTATTTTTTGTAATAGAGAAATGTTATTCCAAAATCGATTTATGGTTATTTGAATATCTCGATCCACAAGGGCTAAATTAATTTGGTTTTCTCGTGCCGCATCTATTGCTGCTTTCATGTCTGCTCCAGGAGTAACACCGAAATGTTTTCCTATTTGTTTTTGGATTGTAGAGAGCAACCAGTATGCTAAAAGTTGGAAAATTGCTTTGTTGTTAAGAAACTTTTTTGGGATTACTTCTTCTGGTAAATCGTCGCAAAGTTGCTTGTATCGAAGAGTATCTAACTCGACTGCTACTACA
>CAWVSQ010000102.1:0-3212 GCA_963933005.1 uncultured euryarchaeote | reverse complement strand
AGGGGAAAAATGCCAAGACCACTTCAGCCAGATGAAGATGTGGTTGATGTAGTAAATAGAATGAAAAATACAGTTCAACTGAGGAGTCGAGATAATCGAACGTTCCACGCACGCGTAGGGGCACGAGATATGTCTGCAGCGGAGATAGCCACAAATATTGAAGTGGTAATTAGGAGACTCCATGCATCATTGAAGAATGGGGCTCTGAATGTAGACTCGATCTATGTCAAGACGACCATGGGTCCTTCGGAGAGGGTGGCATAATGTCTACACAAGTAGAACGCCACACAGACAATTTGCCAGAGTGGAAGACTAGAGAGGTTGAAGAGATTAGAGAGTGGCTTTCAAGCCACACAAGCATTGGCATTTGCGATGTTTCAGGAATTCCAAGTAGACAGTTTCAACAGATGAGAGCAAGTCTTCGGGGAGAAGTGGAGATCAAGGTGAGTAGAAACACACTAGTTAGACTCGCTGCAGAAAATGTAGAAGGAGTAGAATCCATAGCAGATCAACTTAAAGGACAAGTAGGGGTTGTGGGCACGGATAAGAATCCATTTACTTTGTATCAGATGCTCAAAGGTTCAAAAACTCCAGCACCGATAAATGCAGGAGATGTGGCCACCAAACAGATTGTCATACCCGAGGGAGATACAGGATTCCCACCTGGTCCGTTTGTAGGAGATTTACAAGCAGTAGGAGCTGCTGCCCAAATATCAGAAGGATCTATCCGGGTGACCGCATCTAGTGTTGTTGCAGAAGTAGGGGACGTCGTCACTCCGAAGCTATCTAACGTTTTAGGAGCACTAGGAATAGAACCAAAAGAAGTTGGGTTAAATTTAAAAGCAGTTTATTCAGAAGGCGTCATCTATGAGATAAGTTCTCTAGATATAGATACAGATGAATATAAATTGAAATTCGCCAAAGCAGTGAACAACGCAAGAAGTTTATCATTGGGTAGTGGATACCCAACTTCTCAGACCATATCTACTATGCTGAGTAATGGGTTTAGGAACGCCAAAGCTGTGGGCATTTTTGCGGCTGTTGAAAGTCCAGATTTGGCCACGGAATTGATAAACAAAGCAGCTGCAGAATCACATATGTTAGCTATGTCTGTAGAAGGGGATGCGAGACCCGAAAAGCTGAAAAATGTAGCTAAAGATGAATCGATAGACAAAAAAGAACAGAGCGTTGAACAAGAGAATACAGAAGATACCGAAGCTGAAAATGAAGATGCGACAGAAGAAGCGTCTGCAGCAGGACTTGGGGATCTTTTCGGATAAAACAAATAATAAAACAAATAGGAATTAAAATGGAATATATATACGCAGCATTAATCCTTCATGAATCGGAAAAAGAAATAAGCGAAGAAAGTTTAACAACAGTACTAAAAGCGGCAGATGTAAAAGTCGAAGATGTACGTGTGAAAGCACTAGTTGCGGCACTAGAAGATGTAGATATTGAAGAGGCATTAGAAGCAGGTCAAGTTGTCATCCCCTCAGTTGGAGGCGGTCAGGCGGCTACCGGCGGAGAAACTGCTACTACAGATTCGGGTGACGCAGAGGAAGCAAAGGCGTCTGCAGAAGAAGATGCTAAGAAGGCAGAGGAAGAAGAGGCAGCGTCTGCAGCAGGACTTGGGGATCTTTTCGGGTAGCTCTACTTAAAGGAAAAAATTCCTATTAAGTTTTGTTACAAGGGGAGATTTTTATATAGATATCAGAAAGGACTATTTACGTCTATACGTAGGTCCGTTTTCTGTGTCTTCTACAACAACCCCAAGGAGACCCAGTTTTTTTCTCATTTCGTCCGCTTTTTCGTAATTTCCTTTGGAACGTTCCACTTCACGAATGTTTATTAAGGAAGTGATCTCTTCGGAAAATAATTCGTTTGGATTGATCAAATCGAAGGAGAATCCAAGTACATCTCTAGCAAGATCATCTAGAGTCTTAATCGCGAGATCTAATGCAAAATGATCACATTTTTCGTGTGTTTCAATATGTTGATTGAGAGAATTGACGACGTCGAAAATTGCTACAAGTGCCTCTCTCGTATTAAAATCGTCATTCAATGCAGTTTGGAAATTTTGTACAGATGATTCTATAGATTTTCGGAGGGATTCGTCAACTATTGTTGAATCTGGAGGAGATTTTTTGAGTACATTTGTAGTTCTAAGATACGTACGTTCCAATCTGCCCCAGCGTTCTAATGCCTCGTGTAGGGATGCTTCAGAATAAGTTTGGTGCCGAGGATAGGAAGTAGAAATTAAAAACATTTTGATAGAATTGGAACCAAATTCTGATATCGAATTACTAACAGAGAAATAGTTTTTTAAACTCGAACTCATTTTTTCACCTTGAGTTTCTAGAAGACGAATGTGCACCCAAAAATTGGCAAATTTTTCTCCAGTGGATGCTTCACTCTGGGCTTTTTCATTTTCGTGGTGAGGGAACATCAAATCTTGCCCTCCTGCATGGATATCGATGTTATTGGAAAGATGAGCCATAGACATAGCAGAACATTCTATATGCCATCCGGGCCTACCAGGAGCCCACGGAGAATCCCAAACGTCTCCAGAAGGGAGGGTAATGGGAGGTAAATTTGGGTCACGATATTTAGATATAGATTCGGGAGGGACTTGGCCTGCCTTCCATAATGCAAAGTCATAAGGGTGTTTTTTCTCTGATGCTTTTTCGGGAGTATCTAAAGAGGATTCGTCATCTAAATTTGGTTTTGATAATTCCCCATATCTATCAAATGAGCTTACGTCGAAATACACCGAACCATTAGATTCGTATGCATGATTGGAATCGATGAGAGAAGAAATAATATCAATAATTTCAGGTATATGTTCGGATGCTTTTGGATAAGCATGGGCACTTTTTAGACCTAACGAATTCATATCCTCAAGGGATTTATTGATAAAATATGTAGCGACTTCGGATTCGGATTCTCCATAATCTGATTCACCAATTCTAGCTACAATTTTCTCATTTATATCGGTGAAATTTTCAACATAAGTGACAGAAAATCCCAAATGTTCAAGCCAACGCCTCATAACATCCACATGGACCCATGCTCGTGCATGTCCTAAATGGGGGAGATCGGAAACTGTTAAACCACAAAAATATATTGAAACGGAATTGGGGATTATCGGTTTGAATTCCTCTTTTTCTCCAGTAAGAGAATTAGTTATGAATAGCGACACTAAGGGGTGA
>CAWVSQ010000101.1:0-3266 GCA_963933005.1 uncultured euryarchaeote | reverse complement strand
AATATCCATTCTTGGTAGTCGTGGCTGGCAAAGACAAGATCTACAGCAGCTATCTTCTGTCGTTTGGCGCGGGGAATTGACCCCCATCATCGACCGAGTACTCCCTCTTGAAAATGCTATTGATGGCCTTTTAGCAATGAAAAATAGGGACTTAACGGGCAAGGTGATAATAACGCCTTGATGCCGTCTGATACTACGAATTTAGGGGAAATTTTTCATTCTTCTCTTATAAAAAATCCCAACAAAATAGCTCTTATAGATGGTGAGAGCGGAGTTAAAATATCTTTCCAGGATCTTGAAAACAATATTGCAAAAATAAGATCCATTCTCGATTCTATGGACATTTCTAAAGGCGACCGAATTGCATTATTTTTCCCAAACCAACTAGAGTTCATCTATGCTCTTTTTGGCTCAATGAGGGTGGGGGCAGTACCCGTTCTAATAAACATCGAATTACCACTGGAAACCTGTTCTTATATCGTACAAGATTCTGGGGCATCTCTCCTCATATCTAGTTCCGAAAACGATACTTTACAAAAGGCCATCCATGCCGCAAGATCTTCCAAAATACCCCGCATCCTGGTATCCGGTGAAAAAAAAGACCACTTTCCTAAGGATTCATCCGACCTCTCCTTTCATGATCTTACCCATCTAATGAATAATACGCCCCCTAAAAGTGGATCAGTTCAAGTCTCACCAACAGATGCTGCATTTCAACCTTACACTAGTGGATCGACCGGAAATCCAAAAGGTGTTGTATTGACTCATAGCGGATCTATTTGGAATGCCAGTACTATATGCAAATTCCACAGATTAAAAGAGTCTGATCGTGCAATTGTTGCCGCTCCTATGTATCATAGTAATGCACTGAATGGGGCAATACAGCCCATGCTTCTTGTTGGGGGATCAACCGTCATTCTTCGTAGCTTTGATTCTCAAAAAATGATCAAATCTATAGACCAATTTAAAGTAACTTATCTTCGGGGCGTACCTGCTATGTTCAAACTACTAGTCGACGACACCGATTCTTTATCTAAACACGATGTCTCTAGTATTGAATGGGCCGTGTCTGGCAGTTCTAGCTTACCAGAATCTCTAATAACTTCTTTTGAAAGAATTTTCAATGCTTCTATGGGGATGGCATATGGTCTAACTGAAGGTGGGCCAGTTGTCACTTTATCTCCTAGAGAGGGGGTTAGAAAAATAGGAAGTTCGGGAGTCCCTCTACCTGATGTAGTGACCCATATCATAGATCCTGTTACTGACGAGAAACTCCCTCCTGGGGCGATAGGAGAATTAATTATTTCTAGTCCTGGGATGGGAACTTATCACAATCTCCCTGATATAGAAGAATTGGCCTTTGAACTGAGGGGCGATTCCAGGTTTTTACATACCGGGGATCTAGCTTACATAGATGATCAGGGATTTCACTACATCGTCGGAAGAATCGACGATATGATGAATGTTGGCGGCGAAAACGTCTATCCCGCAGAAGTCGAATCCTTGCTATCCTCTCACCCATCTGTCAAAGATGCATGCGTCATTTCACTTCCCCATTCCATCAAAGGTGAGGCCCCTGTCGCTATAGTCATAGCAGACGAAACAACCGAAGAAGAACTTAAACAATTTGCTTTAAATAATGGACCTGCATATGCGCACCCACGTCGCGTTTTATTTGTTTCAAAATTGCCCCTTTCAGGAACTGGAAAAATAGATAGAATTGCGGCAAAGAATATAGCACTCCAACATTTCCCAGATCCGCTATAATTGCACTTTGTATGTACTCTTAGTCTCTTCCCTACTGGTATAGTATACCGACGACGTTTTGTTCAGAACTCCATTTCTTTCTACTATGGATCTATCCTCTGCAGAAAATTTGCTCCATAATTCCCCATTTCATCAATTCCTTGGAATCCAATTTGAAAAATATGAATCTGGTGAGGTTATGTTAAAAATTCCATTCCGTGAAGAATTCCTTGTCAATTCGGAATTAGGTATAATTCATGGGGGGATTCTAGCAAGCCTCTTGGATATCGCTGGCCATTACGCCATTTTCTCTGTTGTAGGTTCCAAATCTCCTACCATCAATCTACGTATAGATTATCTGTCCCCTGCAACCACTTCCGATTTAATAGTTCAAGGAAGTGTAGTTAAAATTGGATCTTCAATCGGTACTGCAGATATGAAACTCTATCAGTCTGAGAATCCTCAAAAAATTCTTGCAGTGGGCCGCGCAACTTACAAACACAGTTGAATTTATTCCCATCTTATTCGGTGGACTTCCATTTCAATTTCTTTTCTTTTTTTCGTATGGAATTTCTGACTCCTCTTTAATTCCATAACTATAGAATATGAGTGAGAAATAACCCCGTTCTTTTCTTCAACAAAATTCTCTATAAATCCTATACTATCTCCGTTATGTATTGAATATGATACTGATGCAATTTCTGATATTTTTTCTAAAAATTTCCTGTCTGCATGTTTGTAACTTTTCTGCGCACCAAACGGTGGATTCATTATACCTGTCACATCTACTTTGTTTACTATTTTAACCGGAACATGTTCTATATCTGCTAATACCCATTCCACCATTATCTCCTTGGAAATGGCATCCACATTCTTCTTCGCGATTAAAAGAGCGCTTTTGTCTTTCTCTATTCCAATTACTCCTCTTGGGTTCCTCAGAGCAGACCCTATTGCCAACATACCAGTTCCTGCTCCTAAATCTACAATTATTTTTCCTTCTATATCCCCATTCATGTCAGCCATATGGATCATTGTAGAGGCCACTTCTGCAGAAGTCATGTACTGTTCTAATCTGACATTTGGATTCTCAAAATCGGAGACTTTCGACAAGTTTAGTTCCAACTCTTTCTTCTTACTTACCATCTCTACCAAGTTCCGTGAAATGTATCAAAAGCTAGTGATTCCAATGGATCTCTCCCCGTGGCAATCCAATACTCTTGCGGTGTTAGCATAGGTTTTTTGAATCTAGGGCCATCATCCGTTGATATCCGCGGACAGCCTGTATTGACAAAAGCATCTAATTTAAAATTCAACAGTCTATCAGGCGTGATTTCGTCTAGCGTAATAACATATGCATTTGTATCATTTTCAATTATTTCTTCCACCAATTCCCATCTACCCTGTCCAATTTTTGTACAATATATTATTCCCCAAGTTTTCGCACTCATAGCTTTATGAATTGCTGCATATCTTTGCTTAATAAATTTATCTGCATCTGCAATAGAAACTAAATTATTCAC
>CAWVSQ010000100.1:0-3279 GCA_963933005.1 uncultured euryarchaeote | reverse complement strand
GGGGCAAGCAAAATATTTCAATGGTATCGTGGTCGACTATTGTACTTATATTGCAAATATTTTCAACAATTGGTATTTCAGCATCCAGCAATGTGACGTGAACGGGGCGGGAGGGGTCTTTGGTATGGTATTTTGATGCATCAACAGATTCAGTGACAAAATCCACTACGACCAAAGAGACTTGTTTTTCAACTAGCCAAGTTGCACCGTCGGGGGAGAGGCTAGAAGATTCAACATACACCCCATCGGGGTAGTTTCCATTTTCTATTTGTTTATCTATGTCGCCTGTGAGCAATACAACTCTATCCCCGGGAGAGATACCTGGGTCGCAAGCATCGAGTATTTCTGCAGTGATGAGTTTGCTTGCATGAGATCTCATGTCAAAAACTCGTGCAATTCCACAGAAAATGCTTACATCGAGTTGATCGATAGTTTTGCCCCCTGGAGAATAGTGAATAGGGGCATCTATATGAGTACCAGTGTGCACATAGGCGGAAAAGGCCCTAACGTCGCCAGCGAAGTTTTCTATTTCGCCAGAAGAAGTTTGTATTGCTTCGAATCCAATGCGCTGAGCAGGTCGGATAGTACCTTCATCGAGTGGTAAAGTTAAATCGTACATATAGCTCTTAATGAGTGTGACAAACAAAAATGAGTCGAAACTGGTTAGTACGTACTTCTGTTTTCTCTGATACATGGAAGGGGGAGAATGTCTGCTCGAAGGTATAAAAGTCATTGACTTGACTACGTTTGTTACAGGGGGATTTGCGACACTTATGCTTAGTTTTCAGGGGGCGGATGTCATAAAAGTGGAGAAGCCAAATGTGGGAGATGACAATAGACACTCAGGACCTCCTTTTATCAAAGTGAAAAATGAAAATGGACCGGGGATCACAGCGTCTGAACGGGGAGAATCTCCATATTTTTGGACTGTTAATTATGGAAAACGCAGCGTTGAAATAGATCTAAAAGCAGAAGGTGGAGTTGAGCTTTTATATAAATTATGCGGACAAGCGGACGTGTTTATTCAGAACTTCAGGCCGGGGACAGCCGAAAGGATAGGAGTAGGTTATGAAGACATCAAAAAATATAAACAAGATATCATTTATTGTTCGATATCTGCATTTGGAGATAGTGGCCCGTGGTCTAGTAGACCGGGATATGACTTACTCATACAGGGCACAGGTGGCATCATGGACGTCACAGGACAAGAGGGGGGAGAACCCACAAAGGTTGGATTGCCCCAAACAGACCTCATCACAGGAATGTGGGCTGCTTTTGGAATTGTTTGTGCATTACGTCGTCGGGAGAAGACAAAAGAAGGTGAATTGATCGAACTCAGTATGAATGATGCGGCATTGCCATGGTTGACTAAACAAGCAGCCAAAGTGTTTGCAGGAGAAGTTCCAACAAGAATGGGGACCAAAGATCCAGTTTTGGCACCATACCAAGCATATCGAACTCAAGATGGATATATCAATGTTGCGTGTGCAAATCAGAAACTGTGGACAGAATTGTGCGACTCCATTGGTCGGGAGGACTTATTAGAGGATGCGAGATTCAAAGAGAATGCAGATCGTGTTGAAAATGTGAATGATCTAGAAAATGTCCTTAATTCTGTGTTTGAGAAAAAATCTACTGCAGATTGGATTGGATTGCTAGCTGAAGAACGGCAATTGCCAGTGGGGCCTTTATTATCCGTGGAAGAGGCAATATATAATGAACAGACGGAAGCAAGAGGAATTATTTCAGAGATCATTCGAGAGGGGTATGGGAGCATTCCTGTTATCAATCACCCTCTGAACTATAGTAACGCAAAGACTGGTTTTAGAGGCCCACCTCCACTACTTGGAGAACATACTGTAGAGATATTATATGAAATGGGATATACTCAAGAAGATATTGAGATGCTTCAGTTGCAAGGGGCAATTCCAAAGAGATAAAAAATAAAAAAATTACCCCATTAAGTCCCGCCAAGTTTGTGGAATGGGAGTTGAAGTTCCAGTTTTACCATCAAGCAGGACTTGGACTGTTTTTGCAGTGGCAACCGTTTCAGAACCATTTGTCAAGACATAGTCCATAGTAACACTAGAGGTTCCTATTGAAGACACAATTAACGATACTTCTACCGTTTCTCCTAATTGCAAAGATTTGATATAGTCGATCTCTATGTGCACAATGACAGTGTCCACTTCGGCCAAAGATATGTCGAATACACTCTCGTAATATTTTATCCGGGCGTGTTCTATGTAGGTCGCATAGACTGCGTTGTTTACGTGGCCCATAGGATCTAGATCCCTAAAGCGAACATCGAAACTAGTGACGTAGGGTTCCTTGCTCATTTTTATCTCACATAGATATTGCTTTCGAGACCATAAGCCGACCGCTGACTAGCATCAAGATGGCTAGGGAGAGCATTCCGAGGTCCCACCCCGCCGTCATCATTGAAGTCAGCTGCAAAATCACTTGGTTTGTGAGCATAATAATTGAGTAAAGCATCATGAGTAGTCCACTTTCTCTGGAAAATTTAGAAATGGAGGTTGGAGAAAACAAAAGCAGAGTTCCATGGACGAAGACGATTATTCCAAGAACGGTTGGGAGAAGGGAAGGTGACATGGCAGTAGATCCCATCAGAAAGGAGTAGACGCCAGATACTATTGCAAGTGTGCCTCCAAAAATCATTTCAGAGGGGGTTTTAGATAAATCCATGTGCGAGATAAGAGAGGAGCATATATTAGCTATTAGTTTTTACAGGAAAAAATGGGAAAAGTTTAATTCAGTAAGAGAGAGTCTAACAATAACTAATGGTAGAATACAAGGTAGAATATCAAGAAGTGGGTGAATCTCTAGAAGTTTCAGATAAACATACAATACTAAGAGGGTGTCTTAGAGATGGAATTGCCCAAGAATATTCATGTAGGGTCGGGATGTGTCTAGCATGCTGTGCGGAAATTGTTCAAGGAAAGGTTGTACAGCCTGCAGCCCATGCGTTGACAAAAGCGGAGCGAGAAAAATATGCTTTGACTTGTATGGCTCGGCCGCAGAGTGATTTGATTTTAAAGAGGGGCATATACCCCCCTAGTATTGAATTGGATTAATTGAAGAGGAATATGCACGGGGCAGGATTCGAACCTGCGAACTCCTACGAGACAGGGTCCTAAACCCTGCGCCTTTGACCTGGCTCGGCTACCCATGCAGGTTATGACTTTTTGTGGGGGTGGTTTAATATGTTTTTCTTTGAGTCAAGAAAATATAGAAGGTGAGATTATATATAACCAGAAA
>CAWVSQ010000099.1:0-3303 GCA_963933005.1 uncultured euryarchaeote | reverse complement strand
GCATATCTCCCTTTACTATAAAATATGCTAAAAAACCAATTCCTGGAACTATCAGTTTTATACCCAACCCCACATGCCCAGGTGTACCTTCCAATACACCAATTCTTGCAAGTACGGGCTCAAAGCCAAAAAATATTGCAGCAGCTATCGGATATAGTACATCTGCCCTTCTACTTGTAATTCCTTCAATGGTTTTGTCCGGTGTCAAATCCAATGATATTATCCAAACTCCAACTACGATGGCAATTATTCCGAGTATATGAATCGGACTGGGAGATTCTCCTATCAATACTATCGCAAGAATTGTAGCAATTATCGGTGTAGTTGCTTTAATTGCATCTGATCGACTAGCACCTGCTCTTTTTATACCTTCAAAATAAGCAACACGCCCTATCAAAGTCCCCGCCAATCCGGCGCCTGCGAAAGCAATAGCTGATTTTGGGGTTATTCCATAGTCGGGATAGTAAACCACGGCCACAACTGGGACTACTAGAATCAGATTCACAATCAGACTCACAATAACTGCATGAAACGCTTTACCACCATTTATAGTTGCAACCCTGACAAAAATTGCCATTGAAGCAATAGATACTGCCCCGCATAATGCAAAAATTATCCCCCAAAAAATATCCATTTTAGAAGCCTGAGGAGAGGATCGAACTCCCGACATATTCCTTACGAAGGAATCACTCTACCAACTGAGTTACACAGGCACGTGAATTTGTTAAAAGTACATAAGTGCGATATATACAAGAGCGGCTCCAAAGATAATGCCTTTGAGCCATGCCACCCAAAGGAGTTGATAGTCCGAAATTCCAAAGATTTCCTTCGTTTTTTCGCACATCTTCTTGTTCCATTTTATGAGCACATTAAGCATAACACAAGTGTTGAGGATGCAAACGGGCATAAATCATTCCACTACTATCGAGTGAGGAGTGCGTCGATACAGATATGAACTTGGCTAGGGGAGTAAGAGCGAATTATTGTTTCATTTAAGATAGTGATTTCGTGTTCTTGACTCACATTGTGAAGGACAGATATATCTGCAGTAAAGGGATCATCAAGTTCGGAAATGGAATAATAATGTATGATGCATTTTTTTCCTGCGATATTAAATGCGACATCTAAAAAATCATTTGCTGAATGGGGAAGATTCATAATAATTCGATCGGCCCAATTGGAGTAGTCATCGGCTATGTTTCTAACATCACCATTGTGCGCGGTTACATTTTGTTCCACGTTATTTTTAGAAATATTTTTTAAGAGATAATCGATTGCGAGGTCATTTATATCAGTAGCAGTGACTATTGCGCCTTTACTAGCTATAGGGACTGTGAAAGGTCCGATTCCAGAAAACATGTCAAAGACATTTTCTCCAGAACACACTTGCTCAGTTACTCTTTGGCGTTCAGTAGCAAGGCGGGGTGAAAAATATACTTTAGACACATCTACAAGGAATTCAAAGCCATATTCTTTATGAATAGTTTCGGTAGAATTTCCAGATAGAAGGGACCACTTTCTGACTCGTGTATCGCCTTGAATTTCTGAAGCTTTATTGAGGATAGTTTTAAATTGGATATCAGAAGCCAACAAAGCAATGGTAGCAGCTGTTGCTTGATGCGCGTCTGGTTCGTCCAATAAGATGATGTCTCCAAGCCGTTCGTAGGTTATTTTAAAGGGCAAAAGGTCAGAAGGGAGAAGTCTAGTTTTGTTAGGCAAAAGATCCATGTAAACAATATCCATTCCAGAAGGAGGGGTTCCGTCTTCGGTTATTGGGATATAGAGGTGCCCTTCATGAGAGAGTATTTTGTACTCATGATTTAGAATTCCGAGAGAATCTAGAGTGACTCGGATGGATTCGCCATCCACGGGAAGTACTTTGACGCACTTGCAAGACATTGGTGATAGAACAAAGAGACTGAAAGATAAAAAGGACACTTTTCACAGGAAATAGATCGGTAAGAGCCAAGAACGTGGCAAACAATAGGAAATACATGAGTGAAGTCCACGAAGTTACGTTGATAGTAGAAAATATTGAAAGGTCAAAAGAATTTTATGAAAACGTGTTGGGATTCAAACGGATAGAAAATCCAGGTAGCAGAGTTGAATTGGGTGCAGGAAGTTGTTCGATAGTACTGGAAGAAGATTTTGAAGAAGAGGTTTTTGCACAATATAATTTGAGGAAACCGACGGGGAAGAGGGGGGACGGGTTGGTTCTAGAATTGAATGTAAATGATGTTGAAGAAATATACGGAAATGCAGTTAGTAAGGGTGTAGAAATATTAACAGAACCAAAAATTATGTGGGGAAGAAACCACTTTTTATTAGAAGATCCAGATGGGTATGTGTTAGGAATTGGGAAGTCGGTTTGAAGCTATTGAAATGCAGGTAGAACTTCGTCTGCGAATCGTTGCATTTGTCCTATCTGATCGAAAGATCCGAATCGCATGATAAATGTTTCACAACCAATATCTGCAAAGGTTTCAATCCACTCGATTACGTCTTCTGCACTTCCAATAGGGCCCCACTCATTCAAATTATAGTACTGTGTTGGATAATAGCTCCCAACGTAATCTTGCATGTCTTTTACCGCTTTTTCTTTGGAATCGGAAATGTGAAGCGTCACTTGGTAGGATTTATGGATAGTGTCTGGATCACGGCCCTGTTCTTTTGCGTGAAGATCTATGGCCTCGCATTGAGCTGCGTATTCTTGGGGTTGGGCCGCCCTGCAACAAGTCATCCAACCATCTCCAACTTCGACTATTCGCCGAATTGCAGGGCTGTAAATTGCTTTGTTTCCGCGTGCACTCGGATTGCTGATGACCCAGATGGGGGGATTTTCTTGAACTGGTTTATAAGGGACTTCTTCATTTCCTGTTTCGAAAGTTACATTTTCGAAATTGAAATGATCTCCAGAATAATTGACTACTCCTTCTTTCCATAGCATTTTCATTACTTCAATATGCTCATTGAAAATGGCAGATCGCTTCCGTGGGTCGAGTCCAACTACTTCGTACTGTAGTTTTCCACGGTCGTCGTCTGCAGCGGCCATGCATGCTCCCAATATCATTCGTCCTTCAGAAAACATATCAAGAGTGGCCCATGCCTGACCAAATTGGATTGGATTTCTGAGAGGAGTGACCATACATGCAGTTCCTAATTTCACTTTTTTGGTTCTATCTGCGAGTACAGCAAGAGTTGCAATTGCATCCAAACGTGGTTTTTCTAGTAGGCTATCCCCAACCCAGACAGAATCAAAACCTAGATTTTCTGCTTCCTCCCCCATGTCAAACATATCGGGTA
>CAWVSQ010000098.1:0-3307 GCA_963933005.1 uncultured euryarchaeote | reverse complement strand
CCCCAGCAATTGACCCTTGCTTTTTGGCACTTCCCCATGATCCATTTTGCATCTCTTCTCCAACAATAACATCATGATATTTTGCAATATCTCCTGCAGCATATATGCCCTCAACCCCTGTAAACATATGCTCATCTACAACTATCCCACCTCTACATTCTATATCTGTATCTTGTACTAATTCTATATTGTAATCCAAACCAATCGCAACTCCTACAAAATCCGCTTCATATTTTTCCCCATCCGTCGTTACCACTGCCCTGACCTTTCCCCTACTCTCTTCAAAACATTTGATTTCTTTATTAAATACTGGAACTACATTTCTATCCATCAGCGATTTATGAATTATTTCCCCCCCCGATTTCGAGAGTGCATTTCTCCACCACCCGTCCCCTCTCATAATATATTTACTATCGACCCCCTGTGCCCCGCAAATGGCGGCCAAATCAATCCCTAATAATCCCGCCCCCACGACGACGCCACAACTAGCATTTTCCGCATTATTTCTAATCCCAAGTGTATCTTTCATGGTCCAAAAATGGTGTATTCCCTTTGCACCACTATTTGGAACATCCATTTCTCGAGGAGTACCTCCCGTAGAAACTAATAATTGATCATATTTCTGGTCCTCTCCTTTATATAACTCTATAATTTTATTTTCCGAATCAACCTTGAACACTTGGGTGTTCAGCCTAAGGTCAATATCCCTATTCAGATACCAATCCTCATCACGAATATTGACCGAATTTTGATTCAATTTACCCTTTGCAAATTCTTTTAATAATATTCTATTATAAAACGCCTTTCCTTCTTCTGTAAATATGATCACTTCCGATTCAGGATCTCTTTCTCTAATGACACTAGCAGCCGCATCTCCTGCAACTCCATTCCCTACAATACAATATGTCTTTGCCATCTTATATATGTTAATCTCCTCTACGTTCCATGATTAATTTTGCACATGCACGCCCCGCCTCTATTGCCCCATTCAAACTCCTTTCTGGATATTGGGCCTTGCTAGCCATGCCTGCATAATATATCCCTTCACCCACTTCTTTGGAAATATCATATGGAATGACTTTATCTATGTACCCCATTTCGTATATCGGAGCAGTTAATGGATTTCTCGAAACTTTGAACCAATTGATTTTTCTCCTATCGAAATTCGGAATTAACTCTTCGATCCCCTCTATCCAATACTCTTCAATTTCTTCATCTACCATTTTCCATATCGATTCTTCAAAGTCTTGAATATAACTTACCATATAAACCAAATGCTCCCCCCCATATCTCTTTGGATGTATATAGTTTGTATGTTCTATAATCGCCCCAAATCGAGATTTATCTGATATATTCAACCAATAGGTTTCCGTTATTTGTTCCGAATAGCTCATAAGTGCACATACTGCACCTTGAAATTGAATAGGGCATTCATACCCTGTAAGATTTTCTAGGACACTAGGCATAGTAGCGACAATAACTGCATCAATCTCTTCTGTTATCTTCCCATTTTTAGTATCAATTACTATAGAATCTACCTTCCCATTTTTGACAACTATTTGTTCTACAAATGCCCCTGTAATTATATTTTCTGACCCAATTTTTTCAATGAGGGTGTCGATAAGTTCAACAAATCCTCCGTTTATATATCCTAATATCTCTCCTTTTAAAAGATCTCTTTGACCTCTAAATTTAATCCTCCCTAATAACCACGCAGCACTAACACGATGCTTGTACTTACCAAATTTTGCATCTAGCAGCGGAGTGACAAACTTATCGAATATATTGTTCGTTGTATGTTCTCGAACAAAATCTTCTACTGGTATGTGTTCAAAATCCTCTAGATTTTCATAAGCACCAATCTTAGGGAAAATACCTCTCGCATCTATTCCCAATGTAAGAAGCGTCAAACGCATTTTATCATACAACGTTAAATGTGGATATTTCAATATCTCCCATGGTGTGTCCAACGGGAAAATTTCTCCGTCCACATAATATGCATTTTTCCCAATTTTCCATTCAACTTTATCTCCTATCCCTAATTCATCAGCCAATTCCACTATGGTTTCCTCGGATTTCGATAGATGATGGTAAAATTTTTCAATCGAATCCCCTTTGGTCTCATAAGATGCCGCCAAACCACCAACTTCTTCTGCACCCTCAAACACCCGCACCTGGTATCCTTTTTGCTGTAGATAATACGCAGCTGAAAGGCCAGCAATACCCCCTCCTATGATCCCAATCATCATTTCCACTTCGTTCTACACCGGAAAGAACTTTTTTGAATCGTACTGATACAGCGGTAGGTTTTTCATTCCCCTAATAAAAAGAGTTGTCATGGTTATCGTCCGGGCCCCTGCTACTGTGGCAAACCTTGGTAGTGGTTTCGACGTTTTTGGTATCGCACTTAGTCACCCTGCAGATATAATCCACGTTCAATCTGCCGAAGAAACTACTATAAAAGTCACTGGTGCAGGAAGTCAATATATCCCCGTTAATCCAAAAAAGAATACTGCGGGGGTAGTCGCAGAAGCTCTAGACGCACCTGCAACTATCACAATCAATAAAGGAATTAGACCTGCCTCTGGACTCGGATCTTCTGCGGCTAGTGCAGCTGGAACGGCAGTTGCTCTAAATGCTTTATATAATCTGGAGATTCCAAAAGAAGAACTTGTTTGGATAGCCGCAAAAGGAGAAGAAGCGGCATCAGGAGAGGCACACGCAGATAATGTTGCACCTGCAATTCTTGGCGGTTTCACGATTGTTAGTCAGGATAGAATCACCCACATAGATGCCCATCTTGAGATTGTTGTATGTCTTCCAGAAATTTCTATATCCACCCGAAACGCCCGAGAAGTCTTACCAAAATCACTCGATCTTGGTTCTCATGTCCATACAGTTGGAAGTGCAGCAACTCTGACCGCAGGCATGTTGAAAAATAATCCCGAACTAGTGGGACATGGATTAGCCGATTCTGTCGTAACTCCTGCTAGGGCCAAACTTATAACTGGATACGAGGTAGTCCAAGCCGCAGCCATAGAAGCCGGGGCAGTCGGGGTGACCGTTGGAGGATCTGGACCTACCATTCTTGCAATTCCCAAAAAAGGACAGAGCCGTGCTGTGGCTTCGGCAATGGTAGGTGCATTCTTTTCCCAAGGTATACACTCTCGTGCTTATCAGACTAGAATTGGTGGTGGAGTTGACTTATATTTAGACTAACTACGCGTTATTCAAATACCTCTGCCCTGTAATTTCCTATCTTCTGGCATATCTATATTCGCCTCTCCTTTCATACCCTTTCCTATCC
>CAWVSQ010000097.1:0-3347 GCA_963933005.1 uncultured euryarchaeote | reverse complement strand
ATTGCAGATGCAATAATGATGGGAGGATACTTCAATAAATTCTATGAGGCTGCAGCAGAAAAACTCGACTACAAAGGAAAAGAGACACGCATAGAAGCAGAAATGTATGAAGTTGCAACATGGGGAGAAGGTTCGCACAGGGCAAGGAATCTTGACCGATATGGGCAGAGTAGAAAAACATTTTTCGCAGAAGGAGTAGAAGGAACCGTCAAGTATGGCGGGAGGATCAAACCGGCTCTAAAAACAGATATGATGAAAATAAAAGGTGCCCTCAGCAATACCGGCTGTATGAACTTGAAAGAATTCCGAGATGAAGCAGTTATAGAAATAATATCTCCATTCGCAAGTCAAATAATAACTAATCCGCATGACATGAAGAAACAATAATAAAAGATCAAGATGGCTCACAAGATTCTTGTCTTAGATTTTGGCGGCCAGTATACTCAGCTTATTGCTAAAGCGGTTAGAAAGTGTTCTGTTTTTTCAGAGGTTGTTGATTCAAATATATCTGCAAATGAAATATCTGAGTTTAATCCTAAAGGGATAATTTTGTCTGGAGGCCCTAAGAGTGTATATGAAGATGGTGCCCCGACAATCGATCCCAAGATTTTCGAACTAGGAATTCCTTTTTTGGGAATTTGTTATGGTATGCAGTTGATGAATTATTTGACAGGAGGGGGTTTTGTCGGAGGAGAAGAGAGAATGAAAGAATATGGTGAGACAAATGTCAGTCTTGATAGTGGCAATCTTTTGTTTGAAGGTATCGGGAATTCGATTTCTGCATTCATGAGTCATGGAGATAGTGTTGATCGGGAAAATCTGTCTCCAGGTTTCATTGTTTCCGCGGAAACAGATGCCCATGTTGCAGGCATTGCTAACTCAGAGAAGAACTTATATGGAGTACAGTTTCATCCGGAGGTCACTCATACTGAGAAAGGTGTTGACATCATAGATAATTTTGTGAAAAAAATATGTGATTGTCCTGGAGAGTGGGATATGGGAAATTACATTGAAGAGGCTAAGAAATATGTTCAAGAAACTATTGGAACTAACGATGTAATCTGTTTTGTTAGTGGGGGTGTTGATTCTAGTCTAGTCGCAATTATACTCTCACAGGCAGAAGGTATTGGGACTATTTTTCCTGTTTATATTGGGGCGTTAATGCGCAAGGATGAGAATGAAGAGGTACAAGCTATCTTGAAAAGAGCAGGTATTAACAACCTCATTTTTGTAGATGCGGAGGAGAGATTTATCGAGGTTTTGGAAGGCGTTAGTGAGCCAGAGAAAAAAAGGAAGATCATAGGGGATTTCTTTGGAGAACTTCAAGGTGAGATTATTGAAAAACTTGGCCTGGAAGAGGAGAAGACTTTTCTTGCCCAGGGGACCCTCTACACAGATTTGATTGAAAGTGGAAAGGGCGTTGGTAACATGGCAGACAATATCAAATCGCATCATAATGTTGGGTGTAAATTCATAGATGATTTGAAAAATTCGGGGAGGGTCGTCGAACCTAACAGATTTATTTTCAAAGATGAAGTTCGGGCGGCAGCTAGACTGATTGGTTTGCCCCCTGAAATTGCTGATCGAGAGCCATTCCCGGGTCCGGGATTGGGCATAAGGATTGTTGACTGTGCTGAAGAAAGCGAGGACTGGGAAGAAATTAATTCCAAGGTGGCGGAGATTGCCCAGGGGGAAGGTCTGAATGGGTGTGTTCTACCTGTTAAAACTGTTGGGGTCCAAGGGGACGCAAGGACATATTCATATCTGGGAATGATTTGGGGCGAGCGAGACTGGACCCGTATCAGGAGTGCTGCAAAGAAAATTCCCCAACGGGTTCATTCTGTTAACAGGGTGGCGTATAGTTTTGAAGAACCAAAAGAAGTTAGTAAAATCAAAACTTTTGTGACACGGGAGAACATCGATTTGTTGAAAGAGGTGGACTATGTTGGGAGGAGGATTCTTTCGGAGAATGAGGTGAAAGGAATTAGCCAGACTATCTTCGTACTGTTTGGATCGGGAATTAACTCCGAAAATAGAAGCGTTGCGTTGAGAGCTGTTTCAACAGATGATTTTATGACAGTCTCGCCTTTTGAAGTTCCATGGGGAGTTCTAGATGAGATAAAGGAAAAAATTTCAAAGATTGAAGGTGTTGGTTCTTTTGTTATCGATGTGACCGATAAACCCCCTGCAACGACTTGTTGGGAGTAAAATTATAAACATTGGGAAACTATTCAATCCAATGGTAATCGTGAAAGAGAGGAAGTTAGGAGGCAACAACTGGTGACAAAGCCATATCCATACCAAACTGAAGATCCATCAATCCAAACTGAAGATCCATCAATTATTCGAAAACATCCATTTGTGTTTTTGATCTCATTCTTGGCTTTGTTGTACGTGTTGTACGTTATAGCCCCAAATATATTCCCATATCTGCCATATTTCTATCTCTATATGAGTAATCCTGTCACCGCCATTATTTTCATAGTTGGTGGCTTGACCGTGCTATTTCTTCTTAGTTGGGTCATAACAGCAATATGGGCAGGCATAACAGGTGAGAAGGGGTGGTTCGGGAGAGACAGATCGTATTAAAATCTGGAGTGGGCTCCGTTAAGTTTAATACTATGTACAAAATAGTTCATTAAAGGACAAATAAAGTCATTGAGGATATAAATGCAAGAGTATATTGAACGTGTGACAGATGGAACTGATCTGACGCAACAAGAATCAAGGGATGCGGCTAAAATATTATTTGAAAATGCCACAGATGCACAGATAGGAGCTTTGTTGACAGCTTTGCGATCAAAGGGGGAGACAGAAGATGAAATTGCAGGGTTTGCAGAGGGTATGCGTGATGTGGCACGCCGAATCCATCCAAAAAGGGATCCACTGGTCGATACGTGCGGGACAGGGGGAGATGGGAAGAATACAATTAACGTGTCGACAGCGAGTGCAATTGTTGCGAGTGGGGCAGGAGTTGCCATAGCCAAACACGGAAACTATTCTGTTTCATCTTCATCAGGTAGTGCAGACGTGTTATCTGCATTGGGGGTTGTGGTTAATGCAGAACCAGAATTAGTGGAGGCCTCTATCGAAAAACACGGGATTGGATTCATGTTGGCCCCGGTGTTTCATCCTGCTATGAAAGCAGTTATAGGACCCAGGAAGGAGTTGGGAATGCGTACTATTTTCAACATACTTGGGCCTTTAACAAATCCAGCAGGGGCTAGTGCACAAACGATTGGGGTGTATTCTGAAGATCTAGTTCCCCTAGTTTCTAAGGCTTCGAAAAAAATGAATGTTAAAAATGCAATGGTAGTGCATGGGTCGGGGTTAGACGAAATAGCGAT
>CAWVSQ010000096.1:0-3390 GCA_963933005.1 uncultured euryarchaeote | reverse complement strand
TACAATGGTTCTCATTATTTGTCCTTTTTCGGTGATAGCGATCAGATGATCCCCAACTCTAACAGTTTTTATTGCGCAGACACCCCCATTTCTTTTGACAGTTTTGATATCGATCACCCCTTTTCCATTTCTCGCTTGGATGCGATATGCATCAAGTAGAGATCGTTTCCCGTATCCATGTTCAGTTAGAGTTAAAATCCAACTTGAAGATGCTCCAACAGCTGCCACACCTGCTACAGAGTCTCCGCTGTTTAGTCGAATTGCCCTTACGCCACGGGCAGAACGTCCCATTGATCTAACTTGTGTATCGGCAAATCTAATGCTTTTTCCATTGTTGGTGGAAATGACTAATTCCTGAGTACCATTTGTAAGAACCACATCTACTAATTCGTCTCCGTCTTCTAATTTGGTTGCCACGATGCCAACGGTGCGAATGTTTTGGAAAGATTCAACAGAGGTTCTTTTTATGTACCCATCTCGGGTTATCATTGTGAAATATTCGCCCGGATCAAAATCCGTGGTGGCTACAACTGCGGCTATCTCTTCACCATCTCCGAGTTTCAAAACATTTACAGCAGATACTCCCCGGGCAGTTCTACTTTTAGTGGGCACGTCATATACTTTTAATCGATAGACACGTCCTAAATTAGTGAAACAAAGGAGGTAATCGTGAGTATTGGCAAAGAATACAGTTGCGACTTTGTCTTTGGGCCTAAGTGCAGTTCCAATGATGCCTTTCCCGCCGCGGTGTTGAGCTTTGAAAGTAGAAATTGGCATTCGTTTAATGTAGTCTGATTCGGTGACCACTATAACCACATTTTCTTGAGGTATGAGATCGTCTCTACTCACCTTTCCAGTATCAGGTACTATTTCAGTTCGCCTCTTACTAGAATATTTTTCACGAATTTTAAGGAGCTCTTCTTTGATTACATTTAAGAGTTCGGACTCATCTGAAAGAATAGTTTCCAGCCGTTTGATTTGATCAAGTAAACTGGCATGTTCTGATTGAATTTCAACAGATTCCATCTGAGTGAGACTACCAAGTTGCATTCGAACTATGTGTTCTGATTGAACTTCGGACAGTCCGAAAAGATCGCGTAATGCTTGTTTTGCCTCGGTACGATTTGATGCCCCTCTGATTGCGTTAACGACGTCGTCTATCATTTCGAGTGCAATTAATCTTCCTTCGAGGATGTGTGCCCGCTCCTCGGATTCGTAGAGATCAAATTCAGACCGCCTAGTGACGACTTCCTTTCGGTGGTTAATGAAATGGCATAAAGATTCTTTCAGATTCAAAATTTGAGGTTGTCCATCGACCAAAGCTAGATTGATCACTCCAAATGATGTTTCAAAAACCCTACCAAGAAGTTGGTTTTGGACGACATCGGTATTTGCAGACCTAGATAATTCAACTACGACTCGAATGCCATCTCTATTGGATTCATCGCGTAGATCGGTGATGCCTTCGATGACACCATCATTAGCTAGATTGGCTATGTGAGTTACCATTCTAGATTTGTTTACCTGATAGGGAATCTCAGTTATAACTATTTTATCACCACTATCAGATGGTTCGACTTCGTAACTAGCCCGGATTCGGATTCGTCCACGACCAGTGGTATATGCATCTTGGATCCCTTCCCTACCAACTATTGCACCTCCCGTTGGGAAATCGGGTCCAACAACTGGCCCAGGACTGTCAGGTAAATCGATGAGGTCGGTGACGTGGCAATCGGGTTGATCAATTATGTGAACCGTTGCGTCAATTAATTCTCCGAGATTATGAGGAGGAATATTAGTACTCATTCCCACTGCGATTCCAGAGGATCCATTCAATAATAATCCAGGGATTTTGGTAGGCAGCACAGTGGGCTCTGAGAGACGGTCGTCGTAGTTTGGTTGAAAATCAACAGTATCGCGGTCAATATCTGAAAGATATTCTTCGGCTATTTTTGCCATTCTGGCTTCAGTGTACCGCATCGCCGCGGCACGATCGCCATCAACAGATCCAAAGTTTCCTTGCCCTTCTATGAGTGGATAACGCATTGAGAATGGTTGGGCCATACGTACGAGAGCATCGTAAATTGCAGAATCGCCATGGGGATGAAAATCCCCCATTGTTTGACCAACGATGGAAGATGCTTTCCGAGGACTAGAGCTGCTTGTGATTCCTATCTGTTGCATAGCGTATAGAATTCGCCTATGAACAGGTTTGAGTCCATCTCGAACGTCTGGAAGTGCCCTTCCTGCGATAACACTCATGGCATAATCAATATAAGATTGTTCCATTTCTTCTTCGATCCGGACACGGAGGATTCTATCTTCGTTTGTTGGATCGGGAGATTTGTTTTCGGAACTCATAGTGTGATTAGAGATAAAGCATTGTTATCAAGTTGAGATTATATATCGACCCATGCGGCGTCTGCAGCGTGGTCTCGAATGAACTGTTTTCGTGGTTCGACTTCGTCGCCCATTAAGATTGTAAACATCCTATCTGCGTCTGCTGCGTCTTCAATGGTCATTTGTTTTAAGTAGCGTGTGGAAGGTGACATAGTAGTCACCCAAAGTTGTTCAGGGTTCATTTCGCCTAGTCCTTTAAATCGTTGGATTCCGGCAGGGGAACCTTTGCATATTGTGTCCACTATGTTATCGCGTTCTGCATCGGTCATTGCGTCGTATGTTTTATTTTTATAGCGGATTCGGTATAACGGAGGTTGGGCTGCATATACAAACCCACTTTCTATCAAAGGCTGCATATGACGATATAAGAATGTCAATAATAAGGTACGAATATGGGCACCGTCAACATCTGCGTCAGTCATTAGAATGATTTTATGATATCGCGTTTTACTCAGATCAAACTCCTCTCCAATCCCAGTTCCAATGGCAGTTATCAAAGATCTTATTTCTTCATTTTCAAGTATACGATCGAGGCGATGTTTTTCTACGTTGATTATTTTTCCACGGAGGGGAAGAATTGCTTGGATTGCCCGATCCCTTGCTTGTTTTGCAGAACCACCTGCGGAATCCCCTTCAACTATAAAAATCTCAGATTTGACTGGGTCTCGAGATTGGCAATCTGCCAATTTTCCAGGTAAAGAAGTAGAAGAAAGGGCATTTTTTCTTCGGGTTAGATCGGCAGCTTTTTTTGCAGCGCGTCGTGCTTTTGCGGCTTGTAGAGATTTTTGCACAATTAAGGCTGCTGTTTTTGGGTTTTCTTCAAAGTAGGTTGATAGGCCTTTATGAACAGAGCTTTCTACTATTCCCCGGACTTCGGAATTGCCAAGTTTGGTTTTTGTTTGGCCTTCAAATTGAGGGTTGGGATGTTTAATTGAAATGACGACAGTCAACCCTTCTCGAATATCATCTCCTTTAAGAAATTCATCTATT
>CAWVSQ010000095.1:0-3518 GCA_963933005.1 uncultured euryarchaeote | reverse complement strand
CCTGTATTTGACCCAGAACCTCCAATTATCAATGCAATAAAAATATAAAATGTCAATATCGGCTGAAATGTAGTTGGGTTTGTGTATCCATAACTCCCCTGCCAAAGAATCCCGGCCAGACCCATCAAACCACAACCTATGGCAAACACTTTCATCTTGTATATATCTGTATTTTTTCCCAATGCATTCGCAACCATCTCATCCTCCCGGATGGCTTTTAGAACTCTACCAAATGGGGAGTTTCCTATTCGATATACCACCAAATAAAACAACCCCACAACGAATATTAACACGATCGCATACGTCCACGAAACTACCACTGAAGATTGAACTTGTATGATCTCAAAAAATCCAAAAATATATTCTCCAACAACCGTCTTTCCAAGCCCCAGATTGCTCGGATCTACATAGTATATGCCTCTAATTGGATTCATCGGCAAATGGATTCCTCTGCCTGCTCCGGTTCCCATTTCAACCCCTGCTATCGAGAATGTTTTAAACGTCAAAGCATTCGCGGTATATCTTATGATCTCTGCAAATCCAATAGTAACAATTGCTAGATAGTCTGCTTTTAAATTTAGCGTTGGAATTGCTATGAGCAATCCCAATAAACTTGCCACCAACACTCCTCCAATAATTCCAATTGGAATTGGTAATCCCAACCCCGGAATTAGACCATTAGGATCTCCTGTTATTATCGCCATTGTGTAAACTCCACTAAGCATGAACCCTGCCACACCTATATTAAATATTCCTGCATATCCCCATTGAAGATTTAACGCAAGTACTACCATTGCATACACCGCAGATAAAAACATTATTCTTTGTATGGTGTTGACGGTGCCATTGAAATCCAATCCCAAAATCATTGCCACTATTATGAACAAAAACGAAATCCCAATAAATGTACTAACTATTATTCTGAGATCATTTTTGAATAACATTTCTATATCAAATTTCATGCTGTTGTGACTCCTTTGAACAAACCTTCTGGCTTATACAGCAGAACTAGTATCATCACGCTAAACACAGCTACGTTGGCCAAATCTGCAGGTATCCACACCAAAGAAACCGTGCTCGTAAGTCCAATAACCAGTCCTCCTGCTATGGCCCCATATACCGATCCAATTCCTCCTATTATGACTGCCGCAAAAATAAGCAATAAGAGTATCCACCCAAATTGAAATGAAATAGTTCCCCTCTCTAGCGTTATCAGAAATCCTGCAGCTCCAGTTAGTGCCCCCCCAATGATCCACGTGGCACGAACAACCTTTTCTGTTGGTATTCCTGTGATGAGTGCCAAATCTCTATTATCTGCCATTGCTCTCATAGCCTTCCCCAATGTACTGTATTGTAAGAACACATGTACACCAACCATCAGCGCAATCGCAACTAGGACTAATGTTATCTCTCCCAAATCTATTTGCACCGATCCTGTGCCAACCGGAACTGAATATGATGCTGTAAGACTAGCCGCTGTCAAACCTCTATTCTGCGTTTTAAATACGAACGCTAGTCCATAACGCAACGCAAGAGAAACACCAATACTTGCAATCAACAAAGCAATACCATCGTTGTGATGTCTCATCGGACGAAAAACAAAACGATCAATAAATAGTGTTAATAAAATTGTTCCTATTATTGCAACAATCAATCCAAATAATATCACCACTGGGGTTGTAGAGACACTTATTCCCAATTCGGTCACATTTATTGGTCTTGCCGCTCCAACTAGTAGTAAATTTTTCATATCGAATTTACCCACTCCTGCAACTGCAAAGACAGCAACCCATCCTGAAAATCCCCCCGCAGTAATCATATCCCCATGAGCAAAATTTGCGAATTTAAGTATACTATATGTCAAAGACAATCCCACTCCTGCAAGCCCTATTGCCAATCCAATTACCAATCCGTCCCACAAATATGTGGCCACAACTTGAGATTGACTTTTCCCTATTATCAATCGAAAAACAAGATCCAACAGTAATATAGATATGCCTAGAAAAACGATCGCAGTGCCCCGATCCCTTCGGATTTTTTCGAGCAATATGTTATAATATCTTATCATTCCTATGCTATACGCACACATAGGCGCGACACATAATAAATCCCTGTAAACATAAAATTGATACAGAAAAGTCTTTCAATGATCCTATCTCATTCTTTTACATCTATGATTGAGACCCTTGACGATCTAGATTCCAAAGGGAAGCTCATAGGAATTCGGGTTGATATCAACAGTCCTCTTATAGACGGTGATTTATCGGATGATACCCGGCTAAGATCTCACCTCGAAACACTTTCAGAACTAGTATCTTCCGAAGCACGGATTGTATTGATGGCCCACCAAGGCCGCCCAGGTGAAGATTCATGTATCTCTTTACAACCCCATTCTCTCCGATTAGCCGATCTAATCGACACCCCTGTTCATCACGTTGAAACTACCTATTCCAAAAAAGCTTTAGATAAAATCAAACAGCTACCCAGTGGGGAAATTTTAGTCTTAGAAAACACTCGTTTTTGCCCAGAGGAATACATAGAAGTGGATCCAAAAACCGCTGCAAAAACAAAGTTAGTTTCCACACTAGCGCCCCTTTTCGACGCATATATCAACGACGCATTTGGATCTTCTCACAGATCTCACCCCTCCCTTGTAGGGTTCCCGTACCTCCTGCCCAGCTATGCTGGAAGGCTACTAGAAAAAGAATTAAAAGTTCTCGGGACTATCCACGAATTGCCCAAACCCCGAGTCTACTTTTTAGCAGGTAAAAAAACCATTGATTCTCTTGCCGTGGCCGAGTCAGTTCTCGAACATAACATTGCAGACGAAGTCCTTGCTGCAGGTCTTTTTGGGAACTTTCTTTTATATTCTTCTGGATTCAATTTAGGTGCCCCTAGTATGGATATTTTACGTACAAATGGCATCTTGGACTATCTCGACCGAGGCAAATCTCTCCTTTCTAATTATGGAGACCAAATCAAACTACCAATCGATGTAGCCATAGATTCAAATGGACGTCATGAAATACTAGTTTCTGACCTCCCAGCCAAAGGTCCTATCTTCGATATAGGTTCCAAAACCATCAACAAATTCAGCTCTTCTCTAGAATCTGCATCCACAACCATTTTGAATGGACCTGCGGGACTTGCAGAAGTTTCTCACTTCACTCAAGGAACAATTCATGTCTATGATGCAGCCACCCAATCTGATACTAGTATCGTAGGAGGCGGGGATACGATAGCACTTTTAGATCAATTTGGAATTAGTAATTTTTCTCACATAAGTACGGGAGGCGGGGCCGCAATGAAACTATTAAGTGGTGATTCCCTCCCCGCAATAGCTGCATTGTCCCTTAGAAACTCTTAAATCTCGCTCAGGAGATAAAACTAATTTGTGCTTCGGTAACTCAGTAGGCCAGAGTGCTGGTTTTGTAAACCAGATGTCGGGGGTTCGATTCCCTCCCGAAGCTTGATGCAGCAAGACATAACTGATGAGATACGCCAGCGACTTTCGAACC
>CAWVSQ010000094.1:0-3528 GCA_963933005.1 uncultured euryarchaeote | reverse complement strand
TGATCTCGCTCCATGAATTTTCTCTAACTCTTAATAAGCCCTTTTCTACTTCTTTTGGTACTCTTACTTCCAGGACGGGTTTCCTCATTAAACTATCAGATTCCAAAGTTGGTATTGGGGAATCTACTCCTCTCCACGGTTGGACCGAATCTTTGGCTTCTTGCAGGGCCGCATTAATTTCTGCGAAAAAAGACACACTACTTGGATCTCCGCCCGAAACCGTACTAGAGTCTTTAATAGATACTCCCTCCGCGCGGCATGGATTTTCTCTTTCCATACTTGATAATATTTCTCACTCCAAAGGAATTCCCCTGCACCAATACCTAGGGGCAGACCCTATAAATTCAATTCCAGTAAATATTCCAATTGGGGATTCTTCACTTACCTCTACCGTAAATCAATGTATGGCTGCAATCAATTCTGGAGCAAAATCCTTGAAAATAAAAATTGGAAAAAGACCAATAAAAGAAGATTTAAAACGATTATCTGCTGTCCGAATTGCAGTCGGGCCTGACATAGAGCTCCGAGCGGATGTAAATGGGGCATGGTCACTTAGACAAGCACAAAAAGCAATTACAAAATTGGAACAAATAGATTTGGATTATCTAGAACAACCATTACATATGAACGATTTGGAGGGCCATGCAACTCTTCGAAATAGTTCTATTAATATAGCTTTGGACGAATCTTTAATTTCGAATACTCTGGCCGATATACACAAAATTGGGGCCGCAGATTTCATCATAATAAAACCAATGGTACTGGGTGGTATAGACCATTCATATGCCCTTGCAAATGAGGCCAGGTCTCTAAATATAGAACCTATAATTACCACCACTATCGATACAGTTGTTGCCCGAACTGCTGCAATTCATCTAGCTGCCAGTTTAGCCCCCATAAAAGCTTGTGGCCTTGCAACTGCACATCTGTTGAAAAATGATATCTCCACCGATCCTTCTACTTTGAAAGGGGGAAATCTGACAGTTCCTCAATCTCCTGGAAATGGTGTTTCTGTAGATTGGGGTTCTATATGAAAGATTTTCTTTTTTATCGAGCCCAATCCACTCCCCATCTAATTTCTATTTTAGATACTTCATCCGACGAATCTTGGACCTATTCTGAACTTAATAATGAAGTCAACAAACTTTCTACAATTTTATCCCAAGAAGGCATTCGCCCATTGGAACGAATTGGTCTTTTTCTTGATACCTCTTTACAATCAGTTTTAACGATCTATGCCTTGCTTAGAATAGGTGCATTATGTGTACCCATTTCCAATAAATCTTCTTCGGAAGAAATATCAAATTTCATTAACGCAGCACAGATAAACAAGCTATTCTGGCAAAACAATCCTCCCAATGGCCTTTCCCATTTTGGAATCCCGTCCATTTCTTTTAAAAATCTTCCTCCAACTTCTTCGATCAATTCTCTCGATGCTACCATTTCTACCTCCTACGAATCACAACTCGAAGACACGTGTCTTTTGCTTTTTACTTCTGGTACCACTGGACTTTCGCCAAAAGTCGTACCTCTTACTTACCAAAACTTATTATCTAGTTCTATCTCTTCTGCACTTAGACTTAAAACCGATCCAAATGATGTCTGGCTATTATACTTGCCATTGCATCATATGGGGGGAATATCTCCTTTATTCAGATCCCTCGCATCTGGAACTACTCTTGCCACAATGGATTTCCCATCCCCTGAAAATCTACGATTATGTATGCAAAAATATAGCATAACTTGTCTTTCTCTAGTACCTACTTTATTAACTCAATTCCTAAAAGAACAAATTGACTTATCGACTCTCAGATTACTACTACTTGGCGGCGGACCTATTCCTGACAACATACTATCTCAATGCAAATCACTTTCCATCCCTATCCATCCAACTTACGGATCCACGGAAACATCTTCACAAATAGCCACCGCAACTTCTTCAGACTTGCTCAAATATCCACGAACCGTGGGTCGCCCTTTGAGCTCATTAAATTTAGTTGTACAAAACGAAAAAAATCAATCTGTAGACGAAGGTGAATATGGGGAAATAGTAGTTTCTGGGCCAATGGTATCAAATGGTTATTTTCCTTCTGAAACTTGCCAATCGAGTACACTGTATAATCACACTTTTAGAACAGGAGACATAGGCTACCTGAGGGATGGTTTTTTATGGATAATCGGTCGTATGGACGATCTAATTATAACTGGTGGCGAAAAAGTATACCCTCTGGAAATAGAAAATGTGCTCCTAACTCATCCTGCCGTTTCCGATGCAGCAGTTTTCTCAGAACTGGATGCCAAATGGGGCTCTAAAATAGTAGCCATCGTAGTTAAAAACAATTCTACTATTTCCGAAAAAGAACTACTTTTATTTTGTAAAAAAAAGTTATCAAACTATAAAATCCCAAAAACAATCCATTTTGTCGATTCGATACCTAGAACTGTAACTGGGACTTTCAATTCTCGTTCGTTCGCATCTAATAACAAATAAGTGTCTTCCCTTCCTCCTCACTCTTTATGGCCACTTATCGAGACGTTAAAAATCTAAGTGAGGATGACAAAAAAGGTCTTAAGTTTATTTACGAATCTGGGGGTATTCATCAGAGTTCATTTTGGAAAAACCTCGGATTGACCTCTGCAAAAGGTGGAAAAATCATTTCCAAGCTAGTAGATCTTGGCCTTGTTACAAAGGAATCCGTAACATTTGAGGGAAGTAAGACCTATTTCATTAGACCACTACCCCTTGAAATTGATTATTCCCTTCTAATGGCCGAAGGCCTCCTCTCCCCCTTCATATCCCAACGAGATATAGATGAAAATTCTGCAGAATTTACCCAGTGGATCCTAAGTCTGCCCTCTCCCGAAGATTAAACCCATTCAATTCTTTTCACTTATCCCTCAATCGCACTACCTGCGCGTATCAATTTCTCTTCTTGAAATCTTGCACCCACAAATTGAACCCCAACTGGGCCACCATCCTTATCCCATTCTGTAGGAACCGAAATAGCTGGCAATCCTGCTAGATTCACAGGAACTGTATTCGAATCTGATAGATACATTTTAAGAGGGTCTTTTTCTCCTTCTCCCACTTTAAATGGGAGTACTGGCATTGTGGGGGACGCAACAACTTCGATTTCCTCGAACGCATTTTCAAACTCTTTGCGCACCCATGCCTTTACCCTCTGCGCCTTTGCATAATATCTATCTTGATACCCTGCCGACAACGCGTATGTTCCCAAGAGAATTCTCCTTTTGACTTCTTTTCCAAATCCTCTCTCCCTTGAAACAGAAAACATTTGATTCCAATCTCCCCCAAAACCACTAGCAATGCCGTATCTAACTCCATCATATCTAGCTAAATTTGAAGATGCTTCTGACATAGCAATTATATAGTATGCCGCAACCGCCTTCTCGAGGGATGGGAGTGTGATCTCCTTTATTGTGCATCCTCTTTCTTCCATTTTCTCCATCGACGACTCGAATGGTTCTAATACACTTTTATCTACTCCTTTTATCAGCTCTACCGGG
>CAWVSQ010000093.1:0-3560 GCA_963933005.1 uncultured euryarchaeote | reverse complement strand
AGAACATACGGGTAATCCAGATGAATTCAGATCAAAAAATACTTTACAGAAAATATGGATTATGTCTGCCGGAGTAATTATGAATTTTATACTAGCCATTCTTATTTTTTCGGCCCCACTATATCTGTAATATGGGGAAAACAAAAATAGTTTGCACGCTCGGACCTGCAACATCTGACAAATCTACTATTCATGGGCTAATCGATGCCGGTATGTCTGTTGCAAGAATCAATGCTAGCCATGGATCCCCCTCTGAATGGGAACATTATATAAACCTTGTTCGGGAGTCCGAAAAAGAATTTGAAAATTCTATTTCTATAATTTTCGATTTACAAGGCCCTGAAATAAGGACAACCCATTTGGACTCCCCTTTGCATTTGAACCCTGGAGATTCAGTTCAATTTGTTGAGGGTCTGGGATCCCACCCTCTGACTATAGGAACTTCTCACCTCTTAACTGGAGTATCTGCAGGCGATAATATTCTCCTCGACGATGGTAAAATTGAAACGACCGTTATAAAAGTTACTCCCGATTCCATAACTGCCAAAGTTCTTTCTGGAGGTGAGTTGACTAGCCAAAAAGGCATCAGTATACCTGGAGTCAGACTCAATTTGGACCCTGTCACTGAAAAAGACCGTAAAGACCTAGAATTTATCTCATCCCAAAATGTAGATTTCATAGCAGCTAGTTTTGTTCGAAATGCAGCTGACATATTGGCCATCCGCTCCACTATGGAGGAATTCAATTTTGACCTCCCTATCATCGCAAAAATAGAACGATCTGACTCTCTGGCCGAACTAGATTCTATAGTCGAGATATCTTATGGTATAATGATAGCACGTGGGGATCTTGGTGTTGAATGCCCACTTCAAGAAGTCCCCTTGATACAAAAAAGAATCATTCACAAATGCATCGATTCCGGAGTACCTGTCATAACTGCAACAGAAATGTTAGATTCTATGATAACTTCTCCACGTCCAACTCGGGCCGAGGCATCCGATGTAGCAAATGCCGTTCTAGATGGAACTGATGCAGTCATGCTCTCCGGGGAAACTGCAATTGGTATTGATCCGATCGGCGTAGTCAAAACTATGAATGGTATCATATCCGAAGTAGAATCCAGCGATGAGTACGCAACTCTACTCGAACAACGTGTATCTTCAGTTGTTTCCTCCAATACCGGTGCACTTTCTAGATCTGCACGCTATTTAGCTAGAGATATTGGGGCAAGCGCCATAATCGTAGTTTCAGATTCCGGATATACTGCACTTAAAACATCGAAATTTAGACCTAGTGTTCCTATATTTGCAGTTCTCCCCTCTGAAAATTTATGCCGTAGACTTGCACTTTCTTGGGGAGTTTCAGCTAAGCAAGAACTTTTGCCAAATGAACAAACATTCGAAATAACTAACCAAGCCGTTTCCCTAGCTTTGGCTTCTAAAATAGTACGCAATGGTGATACTGTTGTTGTAATTTCTGGAATGCTGCCCCATCTTTCTTGGAATACTACAAAAACACTGCAAGTACACGTCGCATCTAAAATCATCGACAAAGGGGAAGGTATAGTCTCCGGACAAGTTTCCGGTCCCTTATTCCGATTGTCACCTTCCAACATAGATTCTATTCCAGAAGGCGCTATTGTTTTTATCCCCCGTACTTTTACAGAAGAAATACCTGCTTTGGCAAAAAAATACTCAGGAATTTTATATGAAAGTCCCGGATTGACTAGTTATGTTGCACTTATAGCCCGCGAACTAAACCTCCCCATGATAAGTGGGATCTCTCTTCCAGATTCTCTTTCAAATAAAACTATTGTAACTCTTGATGGGGGCAGGGGCCTTCTCTACTATGGTAATATCCTTTGATCAATTGATTTTTCACTTTTTATAACTTCTCCCACTCTCCTTTCCCCATCGCAAAAATTAAGTCCATCACGGATAATTCGATCTTGTGTCTATCTCATCCAACCCCCCTCAAGCCTCATTAGCGTTGATTTTACTCCTGGCTGGTATTATTTTAACTACGGCAGAGGCGATAGTCCCCGGTGCCCATTTTATAGTTTTAGGAGTAGCACTTATCTCGGCAGGTCTTCTTGGAATGATTTTTTCCCCTTTAAACAATCCTCTTGCACTTTCAATACTACTATTGATCTTTGGTGGAATTGCCCTATATCTTTTCAGAACATTAGATATCTATGGGGGAAAAGGACTTTTCCGAACATCGGACGCAGATAGCCTGCGTGATAAAACCGGATATGTTGTCGAATCGGTCACTTCCAAAGACGGAAAAGTAAATCTATATGATGGTGGATTTGATTCACTATATTCGGCTAGAAGCACTGGTGAAACCATCTCTGTCGGGGACGAGATAAGGGTAGTGGATCCTGGTGGTGGAAACATGTTGGTAGTCGAATCTGTTGGAAAAAAATCTTAATTTTATCAACGTATCTATAGGCTTTAATACACAGACATCTAACCCGATTCAATGTTAGATTTAATACCATTACAAATTGGACTACTTCCCACTATACCACTGTTAATCTTGGCGATTATTATCGTTACACAGATGGTTGTTATAGTAAATGCGTATGAGAAAAAGGCACTAACAATTTTTGGTGAATATCGTGGTTTATTAGAACCTGGTATCCGCTTCGTTCCTCCCTTTGTTTCTCGCACTTACACATTTGACATGAGGACCCAAACTTTAGACGTCCCGCGACAAGAAGCAATCACCAGAGACAACTCCCCTGTTAGGGCAGACGCTGTCGTATACATCCGAGTTATGGATGCAAAAAAAGCATTCTTAGAAGTCACAAACTACAAAGTTGCAGTCATGAACCTAGCCCAGACAACTCTGAGAGCAGTTCTTGGGGATATGGAGCTCGACCAAACTCTTAGCAAACGTGGCGTGATCAACACACGAATTCGAGAAGAGTTAGACAAACCAACTGATGCATGGGGAATCCGTGTAGAGTCTGTCGAAGTCCGCGAAGTCAGTCCTTCTACAGAAGTCCAAAATGCAATGGAACAACAAACATCTGCAGAACGACGCAGACGTGCAATGATCCTCGAAGCACAAGGCCAGAGGCGGAGTGAAATTGAAATAGCAGAAGGTAATAAAAAATCAGCTATCATTCGTGCCCAAGGAGAAAAACAAAGTCTCATTTTGCAAGCACAAGGCAGTGCCATTTCAACAGTTCTCCGTGCTAAAGCAGCAGAATCCATGGGAGAACGGGCAATCATAAACAAGGCTCTCAATACTATTGCTTCAGTCGGAGAAGGTGAATCTTCTACTATACTTATACCTCAGGAACTCACATCCCTTCTAGGTCGCTATGGAAAACATTTATCTGGCAGCGATATGTCCGATAGCGAAGCCCCCCTAAAAAGTCTAGATTTTAATGCCAAGACTCTCCATCTACTCGGACTAGATAACATCGAAAAAACTCTCAGTGAGCTAGATAAAGACCTAGAAATAACTTCTCTCACAAAAGAAGAACTCGAAGAATCTATGAATCTTCCTGATAACTAAACCTATTTCTTACAATCCATCGATTTTTT
>CAWVSQ010000092.1:0-3633 GCA_963933005.1 uncultured euryarchaeote | reverse complement strand
GTTGTTTTGATTGCAGAAAGTGGCATCAATAATGAATCGGATGCCATAATGATGCATGAATCTGGAGCAGATGGGTTACTTATCGGAACTGCCATCATGGAGGGGGACATAGGAGAAAACACAAAGCGGTTTGCTCAGATCGAAATATGAATAATACTAAATTTGGGAAATACGGGGGGCAATACGTGCCGGAAGTATTGATGCCAGCTATATCAGAATTGACTTCTGCGTATGAAAATTATGTTAGGGAAAATCAAGATGGTTTTATGGATGATTTTTTTGCGCGATTGAAAGATTTTGGAGGACGCCCTACTCCGTTATACAAAGCGGAAAGATTGTCGGAAAAATATGGGAAAGAGATATATCTTAAACGGGAGGATCTCGTGCATGGGGGCGCACATAAACTCAACAATGCCCTTGGACAATGTTTGCTAGCAAAATATATGGGTAAAGATAGAATTATTGCAGAAACGGGGGCGGGACAGCATGGAACTGCAACTGCCATGGCTGCATCATATCTAGGTTTGGATTGCGAGATATATATGGGGAAAAAGGATGTCAATAGGCAACGTCCGAACGTATTTCGTATGGAAATTAATGGAGCAAAAGTAAACCCTGTTGATAGAGGTAGTGGTACGTTAAAAGAAGCGATAAATGAGACACTAAGAGATTGGTCAAAAAGCGTGGACACGACACACTATGTGATTGGATCGGTTGTGGGGCCACACCCATTTCCTAAAATGGTAAGGGATTTTCAATCGATAATATCACAAGAAGCACGTGAACAAATTCAAGAAGAGGCAGGAAGGTTGCCAGATAGTGTTGTTGCTTGCGCGGGGGGAGGTTCAAACGCAATGGGTGCATTCTATAATTTCTTGCAGGATGATCAGGTTAATTTAATTGCGGTTGAAGCAGGTGGGAAAGGTATAGAAGCTGAGCTAAAAGGTAAGATAGCACATCATTCGGCGTCTTTGACCATAGGGAAGGAAGGTGTATTGCACGGAGCGAGAACAAAAATACTTCAGGATGAAGATGGGCAGATATTAGAATCGCATAGTGTTTCTGCAGGATTAGATTATGCAGGAGTAGGACCGGAATTGGCTTATCTAGTTGATGAGGGCCGAGTGATCCCAAGAACTATTGGTGATAGGGAAGCAATAGAAGCATTTTTCTTACTATCCGAGATGGAAGGAATAATTCCAGCGCTCGAGACTTCCCATGCGGTGGGATACCTAGAGAATCACGTGGCGGGAGATCTAGGGGAGTTGGTAATTGTAAACATCTCAGGGAGGGGAGACAAAGACGTAGAAACGGTTATGGAAGAATCACACAGATTGGGAATAAAAAACCAGACAACTGATCGGATTGGAAATGGAATATGAGCATAATTACTGATGCATTTGAAGAAGGTCCGATACTAATCCCATACATTACAGCAGGAGATCCAAATGAAGAGGCTACAATAGAATATGTAGCGGCACTCGTTCGGGGAGGGGCAAAGATAATAGAATTGGGATTGCCATTCTCAGAGCCGATAGCTGATGGGCCTGTAATTCAAGAAGCAATAAGTAGATCTTTGGAAGCCGGGATGACTCCAAGAAAATTTTTCGAGTTGGTTTCTAAGATGGATCATGGAGTTCCAATGGTGGTAATGACATACTACAATATAGTTTATCAATATGGAGATATTCCGATAGAATCTTTTGTGACTGAGTCTGTGAGATGCGGGATAAATGGAATGATAATTCCAGATTTGCCAATAGAAGAAGCAGAAGTATTGCTAGAAATTTGCAATGAGAATGAAGTTGATTTAATATTCATTATCGCACCTACTACACGCGAAGATCGGATAGAAAAAATAATGGAAAAGATTTCAGGATTTGTATATGTACAGGCTAGACTAGGGACAACTGGAATTCACAAGGATGTGAGTCAGACCACGCATGAAAGTTTAGAAAGGTTAAAAGAATATGATATTCCAAAATCAGTAGGATTTGGTGTGAGTAATTCGGATCATGCGGCAGAGATAATTAAATCTGGAGCGGGGGGAGTAATAGCAGGAAGTGTATTTGTAGACATAATTGATAAAGGGAGAGAAGAGGGAGTTATTGAACAAGATACGATTCTATTATTGGAGGAGAAAGCTCGAGAATTAGTACGTGGCATTGGCGAAGGAACTGGGAATAATAAATCGTAACGCACATAACCAGTGAGTGCGACACGATAACACACTAATGAACACAGGAACAGCTGCAAGGTTATACAGAATTGGAAAAAATAACAAATATGTCATTGTACCAATAGACCACGGCTTAACTCAAGGAGCAGTGGATGGATTAAGAGATGTAGAGTCAACTGTTGATGCAGTTACAAGAGGGGGGGTGGACGCCATTCTTTCCCAGAAAGGAATAGCTCAAAGAGTTCATCAAAATAAGAATGATGCAGGATATATTATGCACTTGAATGGGTCAACGGATATTGGTCCAGATCCATCAGATAAACGTTTGACTGGGACTGTTGAAGAGGCTATTAAAGTTGGTGCTGATGCTGTTTCGTACCATATAAACGTTTTAAGTGAGTACGAAGGAAACCAAATAGAAGCTCTTGCAAAGATAACGAAAGAGGCCAATGAATTTGGCATGCCAGTGTTAGTAATGTGCTATGTTAGAGGGCACGAAGAAAACACGAAAGATCCGGAAAAGGTTTCTCACGCAGTTCGTCTTGGTGAAGAACTCGGGGCAGATATTATAAAAACTGTTTACACAGGAGATCCAAAAAGTTTTGAATCAGTGGTCACTGCAACTTCTAAGCCAGTAGTAATAGCAGGGGGGAAAAAGGGAACGGACAAAGAGACTATTGAAATGGTTAAAGGGGCGATGGATGCAGGAGCAGCAGGAGTTTCAATGGGTCGTTGCATATTCCAACACAAGGATCCAGAATTGATATCACGTGCAGTTGTAGAAATAGTACATAACGGGGCATCTGTTGAGAAAGCCATGGAAAAATCGGGTTTGTTAGAAAAATGAAACGGAGTGTTTGGCTTAAAGCGGATGTAGGGAACTGGGAATCGAAAAAGAAGCGCATAACGGCAGGGTTAGAAGCTGGAGTTGATTGGGTACTGGTGAATGATGTTGACGTAAAAGCCGTCAGAGAACTAGGAAATATAAAGATTGCTGCGTTTACTACCGACGATGTCCAAGTAATGGAAGCTGAGGGAAAAGAAGATGGTCAAGAGGCAGCTGATGCCATAATTATAGGTAAAAAAAGTGAGGGGGATGGCACTGTAGAATTACCTGAAAAGCTTTCAGATTCTACAGATATAAGAGCCGTTAGAAGAGGGGGGGCAAATGGGGCATATATTCGAATATTATCAAAGGCGCATGAATCTTTGGCAGAGGAGATAGCGAAAGTAGGAGAATACACATTAGTTAGTGGAGAGGATTGGAAAATCATTCCTCTAGAAAATTTAATTGCGAGGATTGGAGATATGACTGAACTAGTGGCCGGAGTAAATAATTCGGAAGAAGCTAGAACTGCTTTTGAGACATTAGAGATAGGAGCCAATGGGGTGTTGATAGATTCAGACGATCCAAGTGAGATCAGATCTACTGTGGAGTTAAGAGATGCAGTGGA
>CAWVSQ010000091.1:0-3665 GCA_963933005.1 uncultured euryarchaeote | reverse complement strand
AGCAAGCTCTTCATCGGTGACTTCGCCCTCAGGAGGAGATGCTGCTACAGGCATTCCGCGGTCTCCAACCAATTCGTGGAGATACTTTTGAATTACTGCATCTTGTAGTAAATCTTCGAAGGCCATTATGTAAAAGGGGGTAGCAGTTGGGTTTAAACTTACTCACTCGTGTCTGGGATAAAAGGGGAAAGATAAACGATTAATCGCCTTCTACAAGTTTTCCTGATTTTTGTGGGATTATTTTTTGTTTTGCACCATCCCAGGATTGGTTTAATTCGTTTCCTTGAAATAGTCGGTCTAATAAAATGGCTAGTGCTGCGATTTCAGAATGGGGTTGGTTAGTTACAGAGATATTCCAATCTGCAGCCTCATAAATAAAAAATGGGACTTTTTCTGCACCAACAATTATAAGAAGTGGAATGGACTGGTGGGATTCAATTACTTCGTTGATGTGAGAATCTATAGGTTGTCCATACATAGTTAGGTGAACAATGGAACCGTCCCAAGATTTAACAAATTTCGAGACCGAAGATGTAGATTCTGCTTTAAAACCCCCACCAAAGTTCAAAGAAACTTCATTAATCGTAGATGAAGATGAACTTGCAATATCGGGGAAAATTACCCTATCAGCTCCAAACGCACGTGCCACTAGACCGACATGAGTAGTGATCCGATCATCCCTTCCCGGGCGATGTCCAATTCTCAAAATTGAAACTTCATTCTTTCCTTCCATAGGGTAATATTGTGAAATGAGATTAAATAGTTTTAGCTAATTTTGTGAAGTAGTAAGGGTCTTAGTAATAGATACCTATGAGAAACTTGTGAATCTTGATGGAAAACAGATTTTGATCACGGGAGGGTGTGGATTTATAGGATCTCACTTGGCAGAACAGTTGGCTTCTAACAATAATGTTACCATCGTAGATCGGTCTTCGGATCGGGTTGGTATCGAAGGGATAGCTGGAATAGAAGTAATTGAAGGCGATTTATCAGATCCTACAGTAGTTGAGATGGCAATTACATCTGAAACGGATATGATTTTTCATTTAGCAGCTGACAAAGCTGTTAACTCGGAAGACATTACTGCCCAATTTGATTTGAATAATCGAATGACATCAAATGTATTATCTCGTATGAAAGATGTTGGTGTCACTAACATTGCATTTGCATCTTCATCTACAGTTTATGGAGAAGCGGATTGCCCAACTCCTGAGAACTATACCCCTCTAGAACCAATTAGTGTGTACGGGGCATCGAAACTTGCTTCAGAAGCACTTGTGTCTGCGTATGCATATGGGTTTGATTACACTACGTGGACATTTAGGTTGGCAAATGTTGTGGGACCACGCTTGCAAAGGGGGGCTGTAATACCTGATTTTATTGAAAAATTAAAGAAGGACCCAAAGTTGCTTCATGTGTTAGGGAATGGGCATCAAGAGAAATCGTATGTATATATTGAAGATTGCATAGAGGCGATGTGTTGGGTAGTTGAAATGGCATCTGAGCCTACAAATGTATACAATATTGGTACAAAGACTACAATTTCTGTTAGAGAAATAGCAGAAATAGTTTCTAATCAGATGGGGTTGTCTCCAAAAATAACATACACATCTTCAGATAGAGGATGGGTAGGAGATGTGCCACGAATGAGTTTATCGATCGAAAAATTAGTAGCATTGGGGTGGGGTCCGGAACTTGAAAGTGAAGATGCGGTTAGACGCACCGCTAGAGAAATGGTGTCAAGTTAATAGTGCAAATTGTTGGATTTGAATCGGGTTTGGAAGGTCTCAAATATGACATAATAGGAGGGTTGAGTAATGAACCGGATATCCCGCATTTGCTATTAGAAAAAAGAGGGAAATTGGAGCGGATTTATCTTAAACCGGGTGACTTTATCGACTATAAACTGGGCGGACGTCGTTGTGCGGGAAGGGTCACAAATGGGAGACACGAATCTTGTGGAGAGCATAAAGCCCCATATTGTACAGATCATACAAATGATTGGATATGTGCGAGGTGTACCGGGAACTGTGATTTGCCATTGGCAAGCTGCAAAGAAGTCCATGCAGTCTATATAGCAGGATTTCCACCTTCTACTTTCAAAGTGGGAGTGACACGGATGTCACGTCTAATAACAAGATTGAAAGAACAGGGTGCTCGCAAAGCGGCCCACATTGAAATCGTTTCAAATGGCAGAACTGCAAGACAGATAGAACGGGGGATAGCGGGTAAGATTAAAGACAGAGTGATTTCTAAAGAAAAATTAAATGGCATTGGGCAACGCGTTAGTGAGAAAGAATGGGATGGGGTTATGGCAGATTACAAGGCGATTAAAATGTTTGATTTGGAGTATGGGTTTGAGTTGGAATACCCCCCAATCCCCACGGTGATATTATCGGGAAAAATTGTAGGAATTGAGGGAAGATTTCTCATCTTAGAAATATCCAATGATAACTATGCGGTGGATTTGAGAGATCTGATTGGGCACGAGATAGAAGAGGGGGAAGAGAACAAAGAAATTATTTTGCAAACTAGTCTGAAAATGATAAACAAGTGAACAGACTTACAAAAGAGATAGATATAGTTGAGATAATTGGTCAATAGTGGTATCAATAGAAATGGAATCTCGGTGAGATATACAGTTTTTACAAAGTTGTTTTCTATTAGAGAGAGAATCCAATGTCTTATCAATTAATGAAGAGGTATTTTCGGATTGATAGTGAATTCCAGTTACTCCATTTGTTACGGTTTCTAAGAGTGCACCTTGGTCTGCGGCCACTACGGGAGTGCCACATGCTATGGATTCGAGTGCGACTAAACCTTGGGTTTCAACTGGGCTAGGAAATATAAATAGGTCTAATGCAGAATAAAATGCAGGCAGTTCTTCGCGGGGGAGTTGGCCTAGGAATACAATATTGGCATTGATATCATTTGCTTGAGCCTCAAGATGTTTTCTAGCGGGACCACTACCTCCAATCAATATTGTTGCGTCAAGAGAGGGGGATGATTGGATCAATTCGTGGAGATTTTTTTCATAGCTATGGCGCCCAGTGTAACCTAAAATGGTTTGGTCAGGATCGATGCCGTATTTAGTGAGAAAGGATTCGGTTTCGACTGGTTTGAATAAAGAAATGTCAATTCCGTTTTTCAAAAGAGTAATTGGAGATGTCACCCCGATTTCCCGGAGGTTTAATAGTGCATTGTTACTATGGACAAGAATTAAATCTGCATGGTTTAGAAAGCGAGATTCCCAATGGTTGCTAGCCTTAGAAAGAGGTCTAGAAACCAAATCGATGGGAGAAATATAATAAACATATTTAGAGAGAGGGGTGTGGTAAGATGCTACTAAAGGTAAATTATATTTTTTGGCTAGTTTTTGTCCCGCCAACCCGAGAGAAAATGGAGTGTGGGTATGGACTATATTGACGTTTTCGGGTAGATCGGGATTGACAGGAATTGCTATCCGGTACCCGGGATAAAATGGGAAGGGTACACTACTAACAGGCCACTCTCCGTGCTTTGGGTCATACTTTGATTGGGGGTAAATGATATGCATTTCGCCCCCACGAATGTTCCACCATTTTTTCCAAGTGTCGAGGGTATAGGTCACCCCGTTGAGAGTGGGAAGATAAGTATCAGAAAATGCGGCTATAGAGGGGATCATG
>CAWVSQ010000090.1:0-3682 GCA_963933005.1 uncultured euryarchaeote | reverse complement strand
CCTTTCGAAAATGATAATATAATCCAAACAACCTATCTCTTACATATGGATATTTTACTTACAAACGACGACGGAATTGAAGGACATGGCATCTGGGCTTTGTACCATTCTCTCAGCAACTTCGCAGATGTTACTATCGTTGCACCAAAGTCTGATATGAGCGGAATCGGGAGGTTAACCTCTTATGATAAAGATATTCAAATAGAAGCTATCAAAGAAGGATATGTTGTCTCAGGAACTCCTTCTGATTGTGTTATCATTGGGCTCAAGGCACTCGAACTCCAACCCGACATCGTAATTTCTGGCTGCAACCGCGGAGCCAATGTTGGCTACTACTCCTTAGGGAGGTCTGGAACAATTAGTGCCGCTATAGAAGCCACTTTCTTAGGTTTCCCATCTATCTCTTCTTCCCTTTTCATACCCCTCGGCGAATATCCTTATACGCCCTCTCCAGATGAATATAATCATGCAGCAAATTCAATCTCATATCTAGCAAAGAACGTCGTCGAATCAAAACTTCTAAAAGAGATGGAATATCTAAATGTAAACTCACCAATGACCACTGATACTTCGCCAACTATGCTTTTGACCACCCCTTCCACTTTATGCGAAATGGACGCCTATAGCATCAACGAAAACTCCGCAAGAGTAAACGATGAGGTATGGGCTAAAATGCGAGATTCGAAGATTAGCGATTCTCCTGGAACCGACCGCCAAACGGTAATTGATGGAAATATCAGCATATCTCATTTGTCTTCAACTGAAAAATCTGTAAGCAGTGTGGCCTTGTCAAGTATACTTTCCTCTTACCAATCTTTCTAGGATTTTCGACGTTGTTTGCTTTTATTCAATTCAATTAACATTTGAAAAATTCTCCCAACTCCTTCTTTATCCACTCCAAATAATTCTGCATTCTTAGATACTCTCTGCATCACTTTTTTTTCTTGGTCCTTATCCGTTATTGGAAGTCCTTCTTTTTCTTTTATCCCTGCAATTAAAATTGCTATATCCGTTCTCTCTGCAATCAACTCTACAATTCTCTCATCAATCTCTTCAATTTTTAATCGCATTTCATCCAAACTCATATTATCGAAGCACCTCTGTTTTGCGTTTTAGTAAGTATTATTTTTCCTTTTCTCACTTCCCACATATTTTCTAACTCCTTTAGAATCTCTTCACTACCAACTGCAGTCATACTAGGCCCTGTTCCTGATAATGAAACGCCATTTACCATTGGAAGTGCTTCTAGAATGGGGTCCACCGAATATTCTAGGGCGGCACAAAACGCAAGTCCATTAACCGTCATTGCATCTAAATATTTGCCGTCCTTTACCATCTCTACTATTATATCTGCTACTCCACTTACAAACGAACATCGATCCACATCGGCTTCTGCGCTGTAGGACTTTTCTTCTGGTGTCCATATCAAAACATTCCAATCTATATTTTTTTCATGTTTTAATAATTCATCTTCATTATTGTTTGTCAGAGTCAGCCCTCCTATCATGGACGCACTCGAGTCATCAAACGCACCCGTTATAGTAACTCCCACTTCTCGTGCTGCCTGAACTCCAATTAATGCTGCATCAAGCCTAGTAATTTCTTCACTTTCTCCAACCCCTACTGACAATGCACTCAGACTAGCTAACACGGTGGCATTTGCCGCAGCACTAGAACTTTTCAATCCAGAGGCAATTGGTATCTCACTTTTCGTAAGAACCTTCCCACCTTCTCCATCTCCAAATCTGTCTACTACTATCTCAACACACCTCTCAATAAGGGCCGTATCTGCATTTGGAGCGCCTTCTATTTCTCCTGTCACTTTTTCTACATCTTGCAGTACTACCTCTGCTGTAGTGTAGATATCAATGGCAAACGCAGACCCATACCCATTTGCCAATGCATTTAGTATAGTCCCCGCACCAGGAGCTCTAGCACAACCTTTCATCACCTGTCAATACGTCCTATTACGTATTTACCCTAACGATACTTGGGATAAACACTTTTATTCATCCTGAAAGCCGATAAAAGTAAATGGGATCTGCCAACAGACAGTCTGTTATCCCAAAAATTGATTCCACTCTCTTATCTATTTTATTAGTATCTGCTATTGGAGTACTCGGGGGCCAACTTGTCTCCCCCGCACTCCCAATTTTGATGCAATCTTTGGATATTCCCGAGCAACAAATTGGATTAGTTATGTCTGTATTTTTCTTTTCAGCTTTGGTTTCAATCCCCATCATTGGAGTTCTAGCAGATGTATACGGGCGCAGAAAACTCACACTGATCGGTTTAATCATTTTCGGCGTGTCTGGAACTTTAATAGCTTTTGTAGATTCTTTTCTATATCTGCTTATTTTAAGAGCACTCCAAGGAATCGGATTTGCTAGTTTAAGCCCCCTTGCAGTAACCATTTTAGGCGATCTATATAAAGGCCACAAGGGATCTACGGTCCAAGGACTACGTGGTTCATTTCATGGTATGGCTGTCCTTTCCATTCCTCCCATTGCAGGATTTCTAGCAGATATATCTTGGAACTACCCATTTCTCCTATACTCTCTTTCCCTTCCTGCGGCAATATTGATATTTTTCGTTCTCCCTGAAACTTACGCTCCAGATTCTAACCCTGCCCTACTTCCCACCTTCAAAAATTATTGGTCTTCCATTCGACACGAATTAATCAAACCCAATTTGAGGATCCTTTTTGGGTGGCATCTAGTTGGTTCTTTGTTAAAATCAACTGTAATCACTTTCCTTCCTATATTCATAGTTTTTTCATTAGGACACAGCGCATTCATGGCAGGCGCAGTCTTATCGTTTAGAGGTTTCATTCGCATTTTTAGTTCTCCTTTATCCGGTTTCTTAGTTTCTTACCTTTCAAAATCCGTTGCAGTCCAACTTTCACTAACCATTGCTGCGATTTCTATCGCATTACTTCCATTTTCCAATTCCATTTTGACCATTTTCATTTTAGTTGGCATCTTTGGTATTGCGGATTCTTTGTTTATCCCCATTCTCAATGACACCGTCGCAGCTTCTACTACCTCTAAACACAGAGGTGGAATTGTTGCAGCCGTGAACACCAGTAAACCACTAGGAAAAGTAATTGGGCCTATATTGTTTGGTTTGATCCTGGCTTATTATGGATTCACAATTTTATTTGTTAGTGCAGCAATCTTATGTTTTGCATATATCTGCATCTCTTATCTGTCCACCAAAACCTCCCCTTTGTCATCTTTTTGAACTAAATAGAATCACTCTAATATCTTACTCAATCTACTTAACACATATACAATGACAGTTTACGATGTCATCGTCATTGGAGGTGGTCCCGGGGGCCTGTCCACCGCAATGTATACAACACGCCTTGGATTCAACACCGCCATCATCAATCGTGGAGGTGGGCGCGCTGCTATGATGCGCAATACTCATAATGTCATTGGAGTTCTCGAATCTGTCTCTGGAAACGAATACCTCTCGACTTCCATAGAACAGTTACAGGCTTATGGGGTTGCCTATCTCAAAGAGTTCGTTACTAGTATAACTCCCCTTTCTACCTCCGGTTCTATCTCCTTCCAAGTGCAAACTGAGTCCGAAATCCACACCGCAAGTAGGGTCGTTCTCGCAACAGGATTCAAAGACGTTCCTCCAAAACCCCCTCTCCCTAGAACTGGAAGGGGCC
>CAWVSQ010000089.1:0-3706 GCA_963933005.1 uncultured euryarchaeote | reverse complement strand
AGTTTATTAATTCAACAATTATTTTTGCAATTTCTACAGGAGGTTTTCCCATTTCTTTTTGAACACGATATGCAATGTTAGAGGCTAGTATCGCCTCTATTCCGTCTGGAGGCTCTTCCAGTCCAAAATCACTCATCTGGAGGTCAAGTTGGGAACACACACGTCTAAATGCATTCTCCACCTCGCTGCGCATTGCGAGGATCATGCCATTTCATTATACGCGGTTTGATAAAAGATCACCCCTTTGTCTCCTATTTCATATTTACTTAGATTAACTCGCCCCTCTACGAGATCGTTTTACTTTTGCCATCAGCGAACTACGGTTTGCTATATATGAGTTGCCCAGACGGACCCAAACAAGTAGATTATCCCAATTATCATCATATTGGGCATACTGCTGCTCAGACATGTGGGTGGACGGCAAACGCTTTACGAGGTCAAGGAAAATGTTATAAAAATATTTTCTATGGTATTGAATCCCATCGTTGCATTCAAATGACACCAATTGTAAAGTGCAACGAGCGCTGTGTTTTTTGTTGGCGTGACCACCGAGGCCATGCGTATGAGCTTGATAATGTTGAGTGGGATGACCCCTCTGCGGTTGCAGATGCTTCTATCATTCTGCAGAAAAAAATTCTCTCCGGTTTCGGCGGCAATCAACATGTCCAGCCAGAGATTTTTCAGCAAGCAATGGAACCCCGGCATGTTGCTATTTCTCTAGATGGAGAACCCACCTTGTATCCCTATTTGCCAGAGTTAATCGAAGAGTTCCATTCACGTAATATGTCCACCTTTTTAGTTTCTAATGGGACGAACCCTGATATGATTGAAGAGTGCGAACCCACGCAACTATACATCTCAGTCGATGCAGCCGAAAGATCAACTTTTGATAGAGTGGTCCGACCTGTTGACAAAAATGCATGGGAACAACTTATTGATACCATGGATGTTCTTCACAAAAAATCCTGTAGAACGGTTCTTCGAACTACATTTCTCAGAGGGTGGAACATGGAAAATCCAGATTGGTATGCCGCTTTCTACGAACGAGCAGATCCAGATTTCATAGAACTAAAAGCGTATATGCACGTGGGACACTCTCGAGATAGACTATCACGGGACATAATGCCAGAAACCCAAGAAATAGTGGAATTTGCAAAAGAAATTGGATCCTATTTACCTGAACATAACACTCTAAAAACAGTACCAATTTCTAGAGTCGCACTTCTTTCAAAATATGAAGAAACATGGATACCTATGCTTAAAAAATCGAGTAGTTTTTGGAAAACTGAAACCGCAGCTTCCGCTGAATAAATCATTATGGACGGCACCACCTTTCTACTCATAGGCACTACTACAACCGGTATGGGAGATGCAAAAAAATTCCTCTCTCTCACTGGATATTTAGACCAATTTCAATCTCTACTTGGATATGAACCATTTCCTGGAACTTTGAATGTGACACTAAACACGTCTAGTACTATCCTCAAATCTAATTTACCCGAATTAACTCCTTTATTAATCAACGAATGGACTGATGGAGATCGAACCTATGGCTCTGCTACTTGTTATCCTGCCATCCTAACCAAACCCACCTCAGGCAAAACTCTGCCCGTTCATGTGATTCTCCCCGATAAAACCCGCCATGGAGAAGAACAACTAGAGTTACTTTCCCCCGTCAATCTGCGAAAAACACTATCCCTCAATGACACAGACGAATTACATATCTCTGTCCATGATGCCACATACTAACCGAATTTTCCGGACATAACAACTATATTTTTAACACCACGGGGACTAACAAGAGGAATATGGCAATATTTGATGATATGGATGTTACTACAATCTGGCTAGATGGCTCTTTTGTGGATTGGGATTCTGCATATACTCATGTTTTAAGCCACGGTTTGCACTATGGGGTTGGTATATTTGAAGGCGTTAGGTGCTACAACACTGAACAAGGGCCTGCAATTTTTAGATGGGACGACCATCTCAATAGGTTCTACGATTCAGCAAAGCCTTATGAAATGGATATTGGATATTCTGCCTCCGACCTGACAGAAGCAACCCTTGAACTCATCCGTAGACAAAATTTAAATGCTTGTTATATCCGGCCAATTGCATTTTTTGGATACGACCGTCTTGGTCTTAGCCCCCTGGGAATACCAGTTCAAGTAGCAATTGCTTGTTGGCCCTGGGGCGTTTATCTTGGGGAGGAAGCACTCGCATCTGGAGTAGATGTTATGGTGTCTAGTTGGAGAAGATATTCTTCAAACCAAGTTCCAATGAATGCCAAAACAACCGGGCTTTATGTAAACAGTGTTCTCGCCAGTGAAGAAGCCCACAGAAATGGCTTTTCAGAAGCAATTCTCTTGAACACTGATGGCAATGTGGCAGAGGGGGCCGGTGAAAATATCTTCCTTATTCGAGATGGGGATATCTACACCCCTGACTTGTCCCAGGGAGTTCTTGCTGGTATCACTCGTGATACTATCATCACGTTGGCTAGGGAAAAAGGCTACACAGTGTACGATGAAGCTATCATCAGTGAAGACGAGCTATATTCTGCAGATGAATTATTTTTCACAGGAACTGCCGCTGAGGTAACCCCTATCAAAAAAGTCAACGAAACCACTATTGGAAAGGGGTCTCGTGGAGAAATAACAAACGATCTTCAATCAACATTTTTTGATGTATTGAACCGCAGAAATAAGTCCCACGATGAATGGTTTACCTACGTATAGCCGACCCCAACATCTCTTCTTTTAAAAAAATTATATTTCTTATTTTTTCGTTTCTGTTTTTTTAACACCAAAACCCGCACTCAATACTCGTGCTAGCGCATCCTCAACACTTTCCTCTGAGTCTTCATATTCCTCCGGATCCATCTCTATTACAAACCCGGTTGTAATATTTGGTGATGTGGGCATGAACAATATATCTTTCCCATCATCCGTTCTGTTCCCTGTTTTGAATGCAGTCATTTTCATCCCCGGCCATACTGTAACTTTCACCGGTGCTTGAAGTGTTCCCTCTTCAGATACGGTAGTTTCAACTGCCATTTTAGCAGCGTTATACACTATTCTAATCCCTGGGACATAATTGATAATATTGTCAATACTAGCTCCAAATACTTCTCCTAATGTAGTCCTCATTAGATACCCTACCATGAATGTTACAGATATAAGCAACACAATTGTCAAACTCGCCTGCGCAGCTCCCGCAATAAATTGATTACCTTGGAAAAATCCTCCTATACTCACAAATGCTAAATTCGAAACCAACCCATATACCCATTTAAGCACATAAACTGTAAGCAAAAGTGGAACTAGTACCACAAGACCACTTGCCATATTTTTCTTCCAAGCCATCATTTTCACTTCTACACTAGTCCCTGTGAGGTAATGAGCCTCCCGCTATCATATTGTGTCGATACATTTTACTATTTTATTTCTCCATTTTATTCTCTTACCAAAATAGAACTACCTAAGTCAAATGATTATGTATTATTTATATTGTGGACCTCCTCTCGCTAATATTTCTGTCTTTATGGATTATGTTGCCTGCCTATATTCCCAATAATGCCGCCGCAGTTTTTGGTGGGGGTACTCCTTTAGACCTAGGCCTTTCATGGCGTGGTAATAGGATCCTCGGAGATGGAAAAACCATAAGAGGTACTCTGTCTGGCATAGCTTGTGGAGTTCTATCG
>CAWVSQ010000088.1:0-3769 GCA_963933005.1 uncultured euryarchaeote | reverse complement strand
TTGTTTTTAGCAGCAAGTACAGAAGAAAGTGCCCCAGCAATCTTTGTAGTTAAGGTATGATCTTGTACATCGGCTCGTGAAATTAATCTGGCACTGCTTTTCAAAACATCCTCGAGGATAACGAGGTGATTGCTACGAAGAGTTTCTCCAGAACTGACAATGTCTACAATTGCGTCTGCCATGTGGACGTGGGGTGTGAGTTCGGTTGCACCGCCAACTTTTACTATTTCTATGTCGATGCCTTGATTTCCAAAGAAAGTTTTGGTTATATTTGGGAACTCTGTTGCGATACGTTTTCCTTGTAATTTTTCTATAGAATCGATTGAAGCGTCTGTGTTGATACGGGGATCTATCGAAGCAACCACAAGTTTGCATTTTCCAAAACCCAAATCTAAAATCTCGACTATATTGTCAAAATTCTTTTCTTGAATTTGGTCGTATCCAGTGATTCCTATATCTGCTGCACCGCTGCTAACATACCTAGGGATATCTTCAGATCGAACATAGATGATAGTGGTATCAGGAATTGTTGTATCGGCCCAAAGTTTTCGGTCTTGTTGAGAGTCACTCACTTTGATTCCGGCTCTAGATAATAAATTAGATGCGGGAGCGTGGAGACGGCCTTTATTCGGTAACGCGATTCTCATAAGTATATCTAATGTAATCTATGAGAAACACTCTTTCGGTATATCAAGATCATATCGTAGGAACTAATGTCCTCTATTTCAAAGAGATTGTATGAATACCCTAAGTGTCACAGGGGGCAGAGTCTTGCGGGGCGACTTGACACTAGAATTTTCAGATGTGCTCATTGACGTCGATGAGGGAGTAATTTTGGAAGTGGGAGAGTCACTTCGGGGTGATGAAGAAATTGATGCCAGAGGGGGGTTAATTATCCCAGGTTTGGTAAATGCACATACCCACATAGCCATGACGCTTTTACGGGGTTATTCGGATGATAAACCACTCGAAAAATGGTTGAAAGAAGATATATGGCCTATTGAGTCTCATTTGACACCCGAAGATGTTTATATAGGATCCCAATTAGCTTTGGTAGAATTAATTAAATCGGGTACGACCACTTTTTGTGACATGTATTTCCACATGTCAGAAGTGGCAAGAGCAACTGATAATTCGGGGATGCGTGCTGTATTGGGACAGGGTGTGGTGACGGTTGGTAAAAAAGAGAATGATGCTTATTCTGATGCGGAAGAGGGGCTAGAATTTGCTGAAAAATATAATGGTTTTGCAGAGGGCAGAATTAAAACAGCATTTATGCCCCATAGTATAAATACAGTTGATTTAGAATATTTTGAAGAACACATACCTCGTGCTAGAGCGATGGGAATTCCCATACACCTCCATGCTAACGAAACGTTAGAAGATGTTGAGAAAACTATCAAACTACATGGAATGAGGCCAATAGAACTTGCAGCAGAATGCGACATTTTGACTTCGGGGGATTTCGCAGCTCATTGTGTTCATGTCGATTCGAATGAAATTGACATTTTGGCTAGCAAAGATATAGGGGTTGTTCATTGTCCGGCGTCTAATATGAAATTGGCTAGTGGGATTGCACCAATTCAAAAATTACAAGATGCAGGTGTAACAATAGGACTTGGAACAGATGGTGCTGCTTCGAATAATGACTTAGATTTATTTGGAGAAATGAGAGACGCTGCCATGGTAGGAAAGCTATCTGCTAAAAGTGCTAGTGCTGTGAATGCTACGTCGGTCGTTTCTATGGCCACAATAGGTGGTGCAAAAATATTGGATATTCCTGCGGGGAGGGTAGAGCCAGGTTTGGTTGCGGATCTAGCGGTATTGGATCTTGAATCGGCGCATCTTACTCCAGTTAGAAAATGTGTCGATCTTCTCGTATATGCGGCCAAGGGTTCAGATGTCATTCATACTATTTGTGACGGAAAGGTCCTGATGAAAGACAAAGAGGTATTAACTTTAAATGAATCCAAAGTCATAGCAACTGCTCGTGCGTGTGCGAATGATCTTGATGGAAGAATAGGAAACAAGAGAGTAATTTAATACAGATAGTATCTTGAAACACTTTTTTTCGTGCGCTGCTTAGAAGAGTTATGACTACGTATCCTACCATTTCAGATTCCCTTGAAAATGTGGATGATTATCTGGACACAGGGGGAAGAAAAATGGAATGGGCTGCGGCCAATATGCCTATTCTTTCTTTTTTACGCGAACAATTCATTCGAGAAAAACCATTTCAGGGAGAACGTGTAGGGGTTGCTTTGCATGTTGAGGCAAAAACTGCGGTGTTATTGGAATTACTAGCAGAAGGCGGGGCAATGGTGGCAGTTACTGGTTGCAATCCTCTTTCGACTCATGATGATGTTAGTTGTGTTTTGGACTCAAATCCAATGATTTCAAGTTATGCTAAAAAGGGAGTTACTGATGAAGAATATTATAAAGGGATAGAGGCGGTGATTTCTCACGGCCCTACTTTGACGCTAGATGATGGGGGGGATCTAATTTTTGCGTTGCATAAAAACCATAAAGAAAAGATAAAGAATGTGATTGGAGGGTGTGAAGAGACTACAACGGGTGTACATCGGCTCAAATCTATGGAAATTGAAGGCGGCCTCCAATATCCTGTTTTTGCAGTCAACGACACTCCAATGAAGCGTTTATTTGACAACATCCATGGAACGGGGGAATCTGCCATACTCTCAATTGCGATTACGACTAATTTTTCATGGGCAGGTAAAACAGTGGTCGTTGCAGGATATGGTTATTGTGGGAGGGGAGTGGCCAAGAAATTATCCGGACAAAATGCACGTATAATAATCACAGAGGTAGACTCACTGAGGGCGTTGGAAGCCTACATGGAAGGGTACGAAGTGATGCCAATGATTCAAGCGGCCCATAGAGGTGATGTGTTTATTACAACGACAGGAAATTGTGATATTCTTAACAGAAATCATTTTGAATTAATGAGGGATGGAGTCATTCTAGCAAATGCGGGGCATTTCAATGTTGAGATTAATATAAAAGAGCTAGAAAAATTTGCCACATCCAAACGGACGGTCAGAGATGGGATTCAAGAATATCAATTGAAAGATGGACGTAGAATTAATGTACTTGCTTCGGGGAGGCTTGTTAATTTGGCCACTCCGTTGTCTCTTGGGCATCCGATTGAAATAATGGATCAAAGTTTTGGGATGCAAGCTGTATGTATGCGCGAGTTAGTTGTAAATCCAACGTACATTCCGGGAGTACATCCAGTGCCAACTGAATTAGATACACAAGTGGCAGAAATCAAGCTTAGATCGGAAGGGATTGAGATAGACTATCTTTCAGAGTCGCAAGATAATTACTTGAAAGGTTGGGAGTTTGGAACGTGAGCTCTGCTCAAACTAAGGGAAGCCGTGTAGAAAGAGAATTGGTAAGGTTACTAGACGAAGCAGGTTTTGCAGTTATGAGGGCGCCTGCAAGTGGAGGTGCTACGTCAAGGGAATTGCCAGATGTGTTGGCAGGGAATGGGAAGTTATTTTATGCATTTGAAGTTAAATCGAGTGCAAGTGATAAGATTTATTTGAGCGGGAAAGAGGTCGAGGCTTTAATTTATTTCTCTCAGAATTTTGGTGCTAAAGCGCGTATTGGTGCAAGGTTTAATAATGAGAAATGGTATTTTTTCCATCCGGGGGACTTATATCTAACAAAAGGGGGAAACTATCGCGTTTCGCGGAAGGACATGTATGAAAATGGAATCGATTTTGAAGAATTGGTTGGCGGATCA
>CAWVSQ010000087.1:0-3785 GCA_963933005.1 uncultured euryarchaeote | reverse complement strand
ATAATCCCGGGACAAGAACACTTCCACCAATCGAAATCACTATCCTCATTATCAAATTTGAAAGCCTTTAAGAGATATATCCTTTCCCTTCTCTAAGTATCAATCACATTCGTATCATAGTCGATGGATACAAGTCTTTTCTTTCCCTTTATCTCTACATGAGACCTCTTGGAGTTGCTGCCCCCCTCTCCGATTTAAGTACTTTGATAGACAAATTGTCCACTTTTTTATGCTCCAAAGGATCGTTGGCAGTAATCTCTCCCCTGCCCGCTGATACTTTTACAAAATCTAATTTCTCTGCTTACCAACTAGATGGGAAAGGAAATTGGATTGCATCCGGATCCAATCTAACTCTCCTAACACTTTTTGATGCTCTAGCAACAAAACATGATTATGTCCTTGTCAGCGGGTTCGAAGATGCTAATATTCCTTATCTAGTTTTAGCTGAACATTCTCACAATGGCACAACTCTAATGGCAATAGATTCCATCGAAAATCTAGACCCCGACCAACTTCTTCTTGAATTAAACACAACAGAACCATTTGAAACTTTAGATTCCCTCATTGACAGGGCGGTCAAATCTCCAAACGCAAACCAAGCTGGTGCGATAGCAACATTCACCGGACGTGTTCGCGAATTAGATCACCCTTCTGATTCTCCTACAACTAGACTAGAATTCGAAAAATATGCTGGAGTTGCTGAGGCTAGACTAGCCCAAATATGCTCAGATCTCTGTCAACGCGATGGAATTTTTGAAGTCCTCATGCACCACCGAGTTGGTCACATCGAATCAGGACAGAATGTAGTTTTCGTCGTTGTCTTAGGCGCACATAGGGGTGAAGCTTTCAAAACAGTCCAGGATGGCATCAATCGCCTAAAAAATGAAGTTCCCATCTTCAAAAAAGAAATAAAAATTGACGGTTCATTTTGGGTCCACGATCGACCATAATGCCCCATTTTGACCCCAAATAACGTGTTTTTATATGCCGAATGTCTTGCTTTGTCAGACATTTAAAACAATATCAAATTTAATGAAATAATCTATTTGGTAGCTCTATGAAAGATCTAAAGCATTTTAATGCCTTTATGAAAACAACAAAAAAATGGATGTTTCCCGAAAAACATTGAAAAAAGAATGGGAGATCATTACTATATATATTAATTGCTCTCCTTTCCTTATCCAATGGAGCAAAATCCCTCCCTATCAACCGAAGCAAAAACCGAGCTACTCACGGATTATCTCCGCGACCGCGCCGAGAGTGGGAACCTCTATTTCAAGAGTAAGTTCATATCTGCCGATGTTGGACTTTCGCCCAAGGAAATCGGAGCATTATTGGCTAAAATTAGGATAGATTCCACCACTGGTTTCCAACTTGAAAAGTGGGCCTATACCAGTGCTACAACCTGGCGCGTGACACCTGCCCAAGTGTAATTCTTTTTTCACCTCTCCCTTTTGTTAATTAAAACTTTTATCTCCCTCTGTGCCCAACTTAACATTTGATGCCTAACCCCTCTTCACCTGGGCCCTCCCCCGATTCATTTTCTTCCGTCTTCCGTGTCTATGAAGTAAAATTTGAAGGGGAGTCTATAGTTTATTATGGAGAGCCCCTGACAACACATCATTCTATTATTGAATTTGTCTGGCCACTTTTCAAAGAGAATGGGTATGAAATACAGTTAACCCCCCAACTCGGAGAATGGACCCTTCGTGCCCAACCGACCCATAATGCTCCACCCGAATTCCCCTGGTTTCAACTATTACTATTCATCGCAACTATCATTTCCACCCTCTATGCAGGATCTATGTGGTACTACATCCCCGATCCTCTATCCAATCCCCTATCACTTCTTCAAGCGTGGCCATTTGCAGCTGCAGTAATCGGAGTCCTCGCGATTCACGAATTAGGACATTATGTCGTGAGTAGATATTATAATGTAGATGCGACTTTACCATATTTTATACCTATGCCATCTTTCATCGGGACGCTAGGCGCTGTCATTCGAATAAAAGGTCACATCCCTACCCGAACTGCTCTTTTTGATATAGGAATTGCTGGACCTATAGCTGGCCTTTTAGCAACCATTGTCATAACGGCGATTGGACTATCTCTCGATCCAATCTCTATACCCACTTGGGTGGATTCTTCCACCCCTGGCGTATTCGCCGTCGAATTTGGATATCCTATCCTCTTTAAATTAATTGCCATACTGGTTGGTTCTCCCGGAACTGAAAATGCATTCGGCGTTCTTATCGGGGTAAATAAAATCGGTTATTCTGATCCAAATCTAGCTTTCAATCCAGTCGTTTTTGGTGGTTGGGTCGGCATGTTTGTCACTTTCCTCAATTTACTTCCAGTAGGCCAACTCGATGGTGGGCATATACTTCGTGGGTTATTGGGTAAACGGGCAGCTACAGTTTCTGCTCTCGTTCCTGGATTTCTATTCGGACTAGCTGCGTTTCTTTACTACTTTGGAGAAAAATTTTTCACAGCCAATGTAGACAGCGCGGTTTCTATGTGGTTATTTTGGGGGATCTTGACCCTCTTTTTAGCCCAATCTGGATATGCCCGGCCAATTAAAGACGAGCCTCTCGATCTAAAAAGAAAGATTTTGGGGCTCTCAATATTTTTAATTGGATTCATCTGTTTCACTCCAATCCCTTTACAAATTTTAGGGTAAATTTCCCCACCGTTTCCTATCTCTCCACCGTCCCTTGTCCATGAGTGTATCCTTCATTTTCAATTAATTTCCCATCCATTTTTATGTCTTTCTCCACCACCTCCCCAATAATTGTTACACCAATCTCTATACTATCTTCAATTTCCTTGATCTTCTCGCGAGGCACCGTAAATACAAGTTCAAAATCTTCTCCATAAGTCATCGCAACTTTGAGTGCCAATTCTGTACTATCTACCACTTCTCTAAGGACTTCATTTATCGGAATCCTCTCGGCTTCTATCTCGAACCCGCACATACTAGCTTTAGACACTTCATACAACGACCGAATAAGGCCGTCACTCGAATCTATCATCGACGTTGAGTATTGAGATATCAATAGACCTTCCTTAACCCTAGGTTTAAATCTAAACATTTCATTTGCCCTCTCATTTTCATTTCCTTCGAACAGTTTTTTTGCCGCAGCACTTCTACCCAAATCTCCTGTGACACAAATCAAATCTCCACTTTTAGCACCTTTCCTAAACACTGGCTTAACAGATCTCCCCACTGCTGTAGTTACTACATTGAACTCATCTGAAGTATCTAGATCTCCTCCTACATACTCCGCACCGCTTATCTCACAAACTTCTTTTGCACCTCGAATAAATTCACTTATTTCTTCCTTTATAAAATTGGGGGAGGAATATGCCGCAACCACCGCTATTGGGTCCCCTCCCATGGCCGCTATATCTGAAATAGATGCCCCAACCGACCGCCATCCTGCAGTATAGTGTGTTGTCCCTGGTGGAAAATCTGATTTTTGGTGTAGCATATCTGTACTGATCAATAGATTTTCTATAAACGCGGCGTCATCGCCGCTCCTCGGAACCACCTCTTCTATAAATCTCAGAGCGTCTTGTTCATCCATCAAATTTTATCCCCCGATCTTCCCTCAGTATGTGAGCAGTACTTCGACGGACTTAAAAACCGAGGAAGAAAACTTCTACACCAATGGTAACTCTCTATGATGTCCCTGTAGATGCATTCTTAAGCACACTTGCAGAGACACTTTCAAGTCAAATAGAACCCCCTGAGTGGTCTGAATTCGCTAAATCTGGACCCGATA
>CAWVSQ010000086.1:0-3794 GCA_963933005.1 uncultured euryarchaeote | reverse complement strand
GAGATCTAGGGTAAAACTTTCAGTAGACGGGGGATTAAAAACAGGTAGGGATGTCGCCATAGCAGCCATGCTAGGTGCAGAAGAATATATATTCGGCACAGGTAGCCTTGTAGCAGGTGGATGTGTAATGGCACGTCAATGTCACAATAATACTTGTCCAGTAGGGGTTGCGACTCAAGATCCAAAACTTCGTGAGCGTTTTAATGGAGAACCAGAACATGTAATGAACTATATGAAATTTATTGCACAAGATTTGCGGGAGATTATGTCAAATCTTGGGTTTAGGAAAATGGAGGAGATGATAGGAAGGGCGAACGCGCTACAACAACGAGAGGTGGAGAAAGGGTTCAAAGCAGAGACTCTTGATTTGTCGCCTTTAATAGCCAGAGTGGGGGGGACGGATAGATACAAGACCCGCCAGCAAACTCATTTGATAGAAAATTCAATTGACTGGGAAATCATAGATAAAAGTGAGAAAGCAATATCTGAAAAAGAATCGGTTGAGATAGTTGATTTGAATCTGAAAACTTCGAATAGGGCTTTTGGAACTGTTCTGTCAAATAGAATCTCAAAAATGTATGGGGAGGAAGGCCTTCCAGAGGATACTATAACCATTAAAGCAGGAGGTACAGCAGGTCAGAGTTTTGGTGCATTTTTGGCACGGGGTGTAACTATTTTGATGGAAGGAGTGGGTAATGATTACGTTGGTAAAGGATTGTCAGGAGGAAAAATTGCAATTAGGCCTCCCAAAAATTCGGAGTTCATTGCTGAGGAAAATACAATGATAGGAAATGTTGCGTTATATGGGGCAACAGAGGGAGAGCTATATGTAAATGGTCTTGCTGGAGAGAGGTTTGCGGTGAGAAATTCGGGGGCAAAGGCAGTGGTTGAAGGGGTTGGGGATCACGGGTGCGAGTATATGACAGGAGGAGTAGTGGTAGTACTAGGGAAGACTGGAAAGAATTTTGCTGCGGGGATGTCGGGGGGGATTGCGTATGTGTATGATCCAGAAGCACAATTAGATAAACACTGTAATTCTGAGATATGTGATATCGCAGTAGTATTAGAAGAATCAGATGAAAAAATGATAAAACGTCTGTTGCAGAATCATGTGGCATATACAGAGTCTAGATTGGCAAAAAATATACTAGAAAATTGGGAAGATGGGCGTAGAGCATTTGTCAAAGTCATGCCTGAAGCTTATTTAGAGGCTATTGGAAAATGGCCAGATGCGGACGTCAGGAAAATGCTTCCGGTGGCTGTGGCAGATGTGGCATAATAAAAATACTCAAACATAAATAGCTGAGTGATACAAGTAAAGTTGATATAGAGTCTCGATATGACACATGAATCTACCTGGAAGCAACTTCCTCGAATAGTCTCGTTAGGAGAGGGTACGATATCTGAAATAATCCCAATAGTAGAGGAACTTCGTTTGCCGAGGGATCCTTTAGTGATCACTACTGAAACGCCAAAAAAGGTTGCCGGTTTGGAGATTTTGAGAAGTTTTGAAGAAAAGGGACATAGTCCTAAGATGATTGTGATAAAATCGGGGGGGATGGAAGAGGTAGAGAGAGTTGTACGAGAACTAAAGAAAGATGATTTTGGTTTTGTGATAGGAGTGGGTGGGGGAAAACCTATAGATATTACAAAAATAGCAAGTGTAGAGCTTCACAAAGAATTTATTTCAGTTCCAACAGCAGCTAGTCATGATGGGATTGCAAGTAGTAGAGCATCGATACATGATGGGGAAATCCAACACAGCATTACTGCTAAACCTCCGATTGCAATTGTAGCAGATACAAAAATTATAGCAAGTTCTCCTTGGAAATTGACTAGTTCGGGATGCGCAGACATAATATCCAATTTCACTGCAGTGAAGGATTGGAGATTGGCGAAACTCCAAGGAAAAGCTGAGTATTCGGAATATGCAGCTGCGTTGTCGGAGATGACAGCGGAGATGCTTATTCAGAATGTGGATTTAGTTTTAAAGAAATCGGAAAAGTCAGTTTTCATGGTGTTAAAAGCACTTGTTTCATCGGGAGTTGCGATGAGTATTGCAGGTAGCTCACATCCGGCAAGTGGGGGGGAGCATTTATTTAGTCACCAACTGAACAGGGTAGAACCAGGGGAAAGGCTTCATGGACATCAGGTGGGGGTGGGGACCATATTGACGGAATATCTCCACTCTGGCGATTCTGGAAAATGGAGAAAAATAAAAAATACGCTGGAAAAACTAGAGTGCCCGACGACTGCTGAGGGCTTGGGAGTCACAAGAGAAAGTATTATTGAAGCCCTATCAACTGCACACGAAATAAGAGACAGGTGTACGATATTGGGAGATGGAATTGGCGAAATGAAAGCAGAAATGGTGGCCGAGAAAACTGGAGTTATTTAACAGGGGGCACAGATCGATGGTATTTTTGAGTTCGGTCTTCAATGAATAGGCATGCGAGTCGCGATTGTAGAGCGGCGGACTATCCATAAAGAAGGGGAAAGTACTGCAAAAAGGTTACACACAGTAGCAGAATTGCTTGCAATAAAAGGACATGCCGTTAGTGTCTACTGCCTCAAATGGTGGGAAGGAGAGGATAGAGAGAGAATACATAAGGGGATACGATATTACGCAGTATCAGAGGACTCAGAAGATGTTGCATGGAGATTTGCAGCCCAGTTACCCTCAAAAATTAAAGAGTACGAACCAGATGTGATAATCGCAGACGGGACAGAAAATGCGGTAGTGATGGGATCAAAACTTACAAGCATTGTTTTGAGGAAACCATTAGTATTAGATTTCTATGAACAAATTGAAACTAAAGAAAGGGATAGAAAAAAATCTAAATTTGTTCTTGGCTTGGCAGATCTAGTGGTAGTCCCATCGGAATTAGTTCTGACAAGTGTGATAGAAGCAGGATGTGAAATAGGACTAGTTGAAAAATTACCAAATCCGATTGACATCAAACTCATAAAGGATACAGAATCAGAGACAGTTGCAGACATTGTCTACTCTAAGTCATTAGATAAAAATTCCAACTTGGAGAGTCTTTTATTGGCTCTAGCAGAACTTCGGGATGTAAAATGGAAAGCTGCTATAATAGGAGAAGGGGAGATGAAAGAATTTTACGAGAGGCAAATAAAAGATTTGAGAATTTCACGGAGGGTAGAGTTTCTAGGAGAGATCCCCATAGAAAGGAAAATAGCAATTTTCAAAGGGGCACATGTTTGCGTGCATACGGCAACGAAGAGTGGATTCCCCAAGGATTTTTTATTGGCCCTTGCCTGCGGGTGCATAGGGGTTGCAGAATATCATAGTTCGTCTAGTGCTCATGAACTAATAAGACCCAGGGAGAGAGGATTTCGGATAACAGATGGGGACGTATTACATCAGATTATCAGAGAAGCTGCAAAACTACCTAGAAAAGAAATTGAAGATAAATTTTTTGAATATGGGGAAAAAAAGTTTATAGAAAAATATGTAGGACTTATCGAGAACTTGGGAAAATCTAAGGCGGATAAATTAATTAAAGATCAATCTGATATGGGAATTCTTTAAGTGATTCTGCGATTCGAATAGCATCGAGGTTAGGTGGAATATCGTGGGCACGAATTATGCTAGCACCGTTGCAAACGGCCATTGCAGTAGTTGCAATGGTGGCGGATAAGCGATGCTTTGGATCGATTTTGAGAGAAGAGAATAAAGATTTATGAGAATGGCCTACAAGTATGGGACAACCTAGAGTTTTGAATTCGTCTAAGCGACGAAGTATTTCAAAATTCTGCGAGGGTGTTTTTCC
>CAWVSQ010000085.1:0-3796 GCA_963933005.1 uncultured euryarchaeote | reverse complement strand
ATACTGTGGATGGGATAGTCTCTTCAAAACCCTATACGATCGAAGGTGGTCATGTTTTCTTCAAACTGAAAGGAACCTCTAAAGAAATATTATGTTCAGCTTTCGAACCAACCAAACAATTTAGAAATTATGTACGAAGTCTAGACTGTGGTGACAAACTCACTGCATATGGAGAAGTCACCCATGGGACTCTAAAACTTGAGAAATTCGCCGTTAGAAACTTGGTCACTACTAAAACAGAAAATCCACTATGCGCCATTTGCAACGATAGAATGAAAAGTTCAGGACGATCTCAGGGGTATAGGTGCCGCAAATGTGGGACAAAAAGCCCTAACAAAATTCAAATGCCATACCACAGAGACATAACTCTGGGCTGGTACGAAGTCCCACCTTGTGCAAGGAGACATCTGGCAAAACCATTAATTCGAGGCGGATTCGATTCAATACTTCACCCTGAAATCTAAACATTTCTACTGTTTATTTTTACAAACAAAAAGATATTGCTCTAGTATTATATTCCAAGGAAATGAGCCCCCCAATCAAGCATGATATTTTAAGTGGGCTGAGACGAATATTTCAGATATGGCGAAGTATAACATAGCGTCTCCTGAAACACTGGAAAGAGTAAGCGGAAAATTTTCTGATAGTTTTAAGTCAGGGATTACAGACGCATTGGAATTAAAAAATATGAGAGGTAGGTTTTGGTTTATCCCTCCGGGGGAGAATATTTCCACACCTCACAAACATGGGGTACAGGAAGAAATATATTATCAAATAAAAGGACCGGGTAAAATACTATTCGGGAAAGGAGGGGAGGAAGTTCTTGAGGTGCCAGAAGGATCTGTAGTAAGTGTCCCTCCTGAAACGTGGAGGCAAGTGTACAATGATACAGAGAAGGAACATGTTTGGCTTATAATAGGATCGCCAGCTGTTGATAAAGACGGAATTCATTAAAAATTAAAAAGTTAGATGTGTAGCCATCGACAACAAAAAGATATTTTTTAGAGGAACTGTTATCTATCACTGTGAAGGAAGAATCTAAAACCACGAGCCATACAAAAAAACGATTCATAGAACTCTTCGAGTTTCGTAGAAATCTATCCATTGGCTTGATAATTGGAATTTTAGTTTCGGGGCTCGCTTACTTCTATCGAGTCAACGAACTAGTGGGTCCCAATTTAGACACGAGAGGAACTCCCAAACTTTTCTTTCTCTTGTCAATTGTCCTTGCCTTTTGCATCGCAATTTTAATCGCTTTCGTTTTAGGTATTAGATCTCTATCAAAATCCACGAAAAATTAATCTACATAGAACTCAAGAAGCCAACGCAGAAATCCTTTCTGCCCCCAATCGAGTTCCTTTTACAATTAATACATCTCCTCTTTCTAACTTCGTCCCCGAACCTGGGGATACAAGCCACTCCGAGTTATTAACCCTACGAATGGCCAAAACTCGCATACCTGTCTCTGATGAGAGTTTACATTCTCCTAATGTTTTCTCATCTAAATCGCAACCAGGTTCTATTGTAATTCTCACAATAATTTCATCCGAAACCCGAACGGCTTCTGCCACTACTGGATGTGCTGCTAGGCCTCTTAATACTCCATCTGCTATCTCCAATGCCGCATCTGAAATTTCTTCTGTAGCACGTGCAAGATGCACTAGTCCTCTGAGACGAATCGGGTCTTCAACACTAGCCGCAGCCCGCAGCGTCCAAACCTCGAATCTAGATTGCAAGGCATCAACTTCAGCTTCGAGTTCAAACACTTCTTCTGCTACATCTTCCGAGTTAAATAAGACGGCCCCATATGCCAAATCTACTGCAAGTTCACTCATATTTTTCATTAACACGATCGAATCAACAGCCCTTTCCAAATCAATCAAATCTGGTTCTGTATATGTGGGCAATTTATATTCAGTTTTAGTTGCATTTTCATACACCTTTGCAAGATGCTCTTCTGGCCCTCTTAAAAGAATCACATCTGCTGCACGGAGCTTCTCATCTGCCCCCGGATTATAAATCCAATTCCCCCTCCTTCGTATGCCAATAATTCTAATCCCAGTATCTGTTTCTAGATTCAGTTCTCCTAGTGATGAATTGGAAAATGATGATTTTTTGTGCACTTCCGCACGTGCAATAGTTTCAAGTGCTTCTGGCAACGCCCCTCTGATCTCATCTGGAATGCCACTTTCGGACAAAACTGCATGTGCTATTTCCCCTGCCGCATTTGAAATTTTTTCTGCAGCACCCACAACACCAAGAACCGGGGCCAATGCTTCTGCATCTTCTGGTGTTCTAGCCGCTAATAACAAACCCATTCTCGCTCTAAGCTGTAAAATATCCATATGGGATTCTAGCTCTAGAACTTCCTCTGCAAGTTCTTCACTCCCGTGTAACACCGCAGAGTACGCTAAATCTATTATCAATTCTGATGTGTCTTTCATTTCCGCCAAAACCAACTTGACACTCACGGGTTCATACTCGACATCACCAGCTTCCATTTGATATTTATTTGGGATCCAGAGAGCAAAAGTATTCTTTCAGAAATAATATGTGTAAAAACAATTTTCTTGTCGATTCACCCATCGTTGTATGTCGAATAACGAACGATAGGGTATAATTATGACGATAAAATAGATCCTTTAGATTATCATTGGTGGACACCTGTGTACTAACCATGACTGACATTCCCATCAAAAGAGGACTCGAAGGAGTTGTAGTAACTGAGTCCGACATGAGTTACATAGATGGGATCAAAGGAATTCTGATTTATAGGGGATTCTCTATCGAAGAATTGGCAGAAAAATCAACTTTTGAAGAGGTACTCTATCTACTTTGGCACGGAGAACTGCCCGCCGAAAAAACATTAACTGAATTCTCTGATAATTTATCCAATAACCGCAAATTGCCAGATGGTGTCCTAAAAACAATTGTAGAGCTAGCTGACCAAGATGAAACTCCCATGGCAGCACTTCGAACCATAGTTTCTATGTTGTCTGGATACGAATCAAATGTGAAACACCCAATTGATTCAGCCTTGGTTCTACAACAAGGTATCCACATAACGGCAAAAATGCCCACGATTTTAGCAGCATTTGATAGGACCCGAAATGGAGAAAAAATCATACCCCCCCGAACGGACCTGAGTCACGCTGCCAACTTTTTATACATGTTGACTGGCGACGAACCCGACGAAACAAAAACAAACACACTTGACACAGCTCTAATTTTACATTGTGATCATGGAATAAACGCATCAACATTTGCTGCGAGAGTCACTGTCAGCACACTATCTGATCTGCATAGTGCCATTGCGAGCGCTATTGGGACACTCGCAGGCCCGCTTCATGGAGGGGCAAATCAACGAGTGATGATGATGCTGCTAGATATAGATTCAAACAATCAAGATCCAATTACATGGGTCAAAGAACATATCAAAAATGGGAATAAAATCCCTGGATTTGGGCACCGAGTTTACAAAACAAAAGATCCACGTGCAACCATTCTCGGCGATATGTCCGAGGAACTAGGTGCGGCAGCTGGGGACAGTCGCTGGCATGAATACAGCACATCTATAGAGAATTACCTGCATCAGGAAAAAGGATTATCTTCAAATGTGGATTTCTATTCGGCATCTGCATACTATCAAATGGGAATTCCTATTGATCTATACACTCCCATATTTGCCATTTCACGCATTGGAGGGTGGGTAGGTCATGTTATAGAACAATATTCTGAAAATAGACTAATCAGACCCCGGGCAAACTACACAGGTCCATTAGATTCGAAATATGTG
>CAWVSQ010000084.1:0-3818 GCA_963933005.1 uncultured euryarchaeote | reverse complement strand
TTCTGCGACTCCTGCTATTTCGTCTAAGATGAGTCTCCGTTGAAGAGGAGTCATTTGGATTAAACTGGTTACATCGCCCTGCATAACAACATTATAGCCTTCGGGGGTGATACCAACTTGAGAGAGTAGATCCTGGATGGAAGATAGCTTGACAGGACGGTCGTTCACATAGTAATAAGAATAATAATTTTTAGCGGTCCTCTTTACACGCCGGGTTATGCGTATATGAGAGGTATCCCCTATTCGGTCCGACTCGAGAATGGAAATTAATTGTTCGTCCGGAAGTGATCCGTCAGTATTATTTAAAATAACTTCGACTGTGGCTTCATTAGGAGGTGGTGAATTGGATTCGGTTCCAGGATTATAGATGAGATCGGTTAATTTTTCCGCCCGTATTCGGGAGCTTCTGGAGAGACCTAAGCAGAATAAAATTGCATCGATTATATTTGATTTTCCAGATCCATTTGGGCCACTGATAGTGGTGAAATCTTCGTAGAAAGGTATTTCAGTTTTTCGGCCGAAACTTTTGAAATTATCTAGGACGAGCTTTTCGATGTACATAGTTGCTCGTGAGTGGGGTGTTAAATTGGGGTTTAATCGTGCACTCTATGGCACTTATGGGAGTTTCAGTTGCTTATACTTCTTGGTTTTTTGATGACACAAATAAAATAACAGTATACTTTAACACTTCCACGTCGAATTTGGAACAAATGGTTCAGATGAGAGAGGGTGATGTTGTTCCAGTAATTGGGCTAGAAGTTCATATTCAACTCGAAACTGATACTAAAATTTTCTGCGGGTGTAGTACGAAAATGACTATAGAGCCTAATGCGAATGTGTGTCCCATTTGTTTGGGCCTTCCTGGCGCCCTGCCTACGTTAAATGAAGCAGCAGTCAGGGCGGCTGTAAAAATAGGTAAGGCGATTGGGGCAGATATTTCAAGGGAGACTTCGTTCCATCGAAAAAATTATTTTTATCCAGATTTGCCCAAAGGTTTTCAGATTACACAATATGACGAGCCTATTTGTACAAATGGGGAAATGGAAATTAACGTAGAAGGTAATCGACGAAAAATAAGAATTGAACGTGCCCACTTGGAAGAAGATCCTGGAAGTTTACAGCACATATCAGAAAGAAAAAGAGGAGATGAATATGTACTAGTAGATTATAATAGGGCAGGAGTTCCTTTAGTAGAAATTGTGACAGAACCCGATTTGAGGGCCCCGAAAGAGGTGAGATTATTTTTGGCCAAATTGGAAGAGGATTTAGAGTACCTAGGTGTATTTGACTCTACTAGAGATGGTTCACTAAGAGCGGATGCAAATGTTTCATTGATTCGTAAATCAGATGTGAATGAAGACGGTACTATTGACCGAGAGATTTTGCGAGCTGCGGAGAGAATTGAAATAAAAAATATATCTAGTTACAAGGGGGCGGAGAAAGCACTAGTGTACGAGATTAGTCGGCAGAAAAATACCATCATGCACGGGGGTGAAATTAAACAAGAAACGCGGCATTGGGATGAAAATCGGGGGATAACTACATCTATGCGGGCGAAGGAAACAGAAGGGGATTATAGATATTTTACTGAGTTTGACCTCCCTAGTTTAACGGGAGAATGGTGGGAAGAATATGTAAGAGATATAGAAATTCCAGAATTGCCAGAAGCTAAACGAAAAAGATTTTATGAAGAATATAGACTCACAGAAGAAGTGGCTTCCAAATTGACTTCGACGAGAGACGTGGCGGAGTTTTATGAGGCTATAGTTGAAGAGTTTGATCCAGATCTTGCTGCTAGGTGGGTAGCAGATATCATACTTGGAGAGCTCAACTATCGAAATATGAATATAGAAGATGCAATAGATAGGCTAGATGAATTTAGAAGGCTGATAGAGTTAGTATCTAAAGAAAAAATCACAGAAAAAAATGCTAGATCAGTTGTATTGCGCAGGATGTTGGATGAAAATATTAGTCCAGAAGAGGTAATCAATCAAGAAAAATTGGAGATTAGTAGTGAGAAAGAGGTCAAAAAATTTATCTTGGAAGTGATTGAAGAAAATAAATCCGCGGTGGAAGATTATGATAGAGGAGAATCGAATGCTATAAATTATTTGGTTGGAAAAGTGATGGCAAAAACACAAGGGAATGCGGATCCAACAGTTATTAATCAAATTCTAAAAACGATTCTAGATGATGGTGAAATGGAAAGGAAAGATTTACAATAGCTTGAGCTCGACGGCAAAAGTGTTCGGAAAAAATAGAGGCGAAAAAAAAGATGGAATTGATTGTATCAGAAAAGGAGATAGCTGCCAAGCGGGTTGCTGAGATATTATCAGATAAATCTGCCAAGGTTAGAAAAATAAATAAGATCAATGTTTATGAGTGGGAGGGGGCAAAATGCATGGGTCTTTCGGGTCACGTGGTTGGGGTAGATTTTCCAAAAAAATACTCTGATTGGAATAAGATAGATCCAGAAGAACTAATTGAAGCAGAGATCATAAAGAAGCCCATCAGAGCGGATATTGTAAAAGTATTAGAGGAAGTTAGTTCGAAGGCGGACAAAGTGATTGTGGCAACAGACTATGATAGAGAGGGTGAATTAATTGGGAAAGAAGCATATGAAATTGTTAGGAGGGTAAATCAAGAAACTCCAATAGAACGAGTTCGGTTTTCTTCAATTACTTCGAAAGAAATAAAAGATAGTTTCAGTAATCCAGAACAAATTGACTTTAATTTGGCAGAAGCTGGTGAAGCTCGGCAAATAATAGATCTTGTTTGGGGAGCTGCTTTGACTCGGTATCTATCGATCGCGTCAAAACAATATGGGAAAAATTTTATTTCAGTGGGCAGAGTTCAGTCTCCAACGCTTAAGCTCATAGTCGATCGGGAGAAAGAGATAGATAAATTTATTCCCGAAGATTACTGGGAAATATTTGCAGAGGTAGGAGGAGGTGAGAAAGGATTTCAAGTAAAATATTTCTTCATAGATGGGAAGAAAGAAAGTGACAGAGTTCTGTCAGTTGAAGAATCAGAAAGGATACTTGGAATTGTCAAAGGGGTGGGAGAAGTAAAAGTTGAAGAGGTAAAGCAAAAAATTAGAATTGACGAACCGCCAACCCCATTCAACACAACTCAATTTATTCGTGCAGCAGGTAGCATAGGGGTAGTGGCAAAACGGGCTATGAACCTAGCAGAATCACTGTACACAGCAGGTTATGTCACATATCCAAGAACAGATAATACAGTGTATCCAAAAAGTTTAGATCATAGAGAATTATTGGGAATTCTTTCTAAAAATTCTACATTTAAAGAAGATGCTACGTATCTTCTGGAACTAGATGCAAAACCAACAAGGGGGAAGAAAGAAACGACGGACCATCCTCCAATCCACCCCACAACTCAGATTCCAAAAAAGGAAGATCTTGAACCGATGGAGTGGAAAATTTACGAACTAATAGTCAGGAGGTTCCTAGGAACTGTTGCAGAAGCTGCAGAATGGGATCATCTTCGGGTAGTGGTAGAGGCAAAAAGTGAATTATTCAAGGCAAGTGGTAGAAGGTTGGTCAAGGAAGGATATCATAAAGTATACCCTTATCACAAAAATGAAGAAAATTATATCCCACAGGTAGAAGAAGGGTCCAAATTATCTATGAAGCAGGCATGGGCGGAACAAAAAGAAACTCAGCCCCCAAGAAGATATGGGCAAGCTAGATTGATTGAGACCATGGAAAAAATGGGAATAGGGACTAAATCTACGAGACACAATACAATAGAAAAGCTGTATCAAAGAGGATATTTAGAAGAGAATCCACCACAAC
>CAWVSQ010000083.1:0-3839 GCA_963933005.1 uncultured euryarchaeote | reverse complement strand
CAAATAAAAAATATTTTTTTATGTTTTTTATTCATTTTTATCAGCGCTTTCGTGTATTACTATTCCTAAACTATAAAGAGAAGACAATGAATCCACTCTGCTTGTATTTTGTGCCGTAATTGAAGTAATGGCACAAGTTCCAAAAACTCCCAACGATTCCATAGTTTTAAGATCCGCTTGGATACCCGCACCACCTCCCGAATCACTTCCTGCTATACTCAAAACCACCGGTGGATAAATAGGAGCAATTTTTCTTTTATCATCCATTCTATTCATAATCCTTCTTTTGTTCATTATTTTATTTCTGATCCCATATACTTTTGTACTACTGCCTCTTGATGACACTATGCAAAGTATAGTTTTTCTTTCAATTTTATTTCTACTTCTGGCAAGCTTCACAGCACTTGGATTTTGGCATTCCAAAGGGAGAGTCAACTCCGTAGAAGATCTAATTACTGCACGAAATTCTATTGGTAGGGGTGCAATCACCGCAACTCTCATTTCTTCAGTTATGGGCGTTTGGATTCTATTCATTCCCGCGGAAGCAGGGGCAGTTTTCGGAGGCGTTTCTGCAATAATTGGTTATGGAATAGGTGAGGCAATCCCCCTTTTAACTTATGCAAAACTTGGACCTAGAATCCGCAAACTCATCCCAAATGGACATAGCCTCACCGAGTATGCATATGTTCGATACGGTCCGTCTGCCTATCTCCTAGTTTTATTCGTTAGTATTTGCTATATGCTTCTCTTCCTTTCCGCAGAGCTCACAGGAATGACCGGAGTTCTAGAACTGCTTATGGACATCCCACGTTGGCAGTCCGCCCTTATGATCGTATTTTTTGTACTTCTATATACTGGATACGGCGGAATCCGAGCTAGTATCTTCACCGATACAATCCAGACAATTCTAATTCTACCTTTGTTGGTTGCATTTGCCATCTTTATTTATTACACCTTAGGCGGGGCAACTACTATCTATACCAATATCATTTCTGTCGATCCAAATCTACTTAATCCTGGATTTAAAACTGGGTTATTCTTCGGATTCTGGGTGGCAATCGCAATACTTTCTGCGGAATTGATGAACCAAACTTGGTGGCAAAGAATCTATGCTTCTAAAGACGATTCTTCCCTTCAAACTTCTTTTGTTGTGGCAGCATTAATCAACATGTTCATAGTTATACTCGCAGGCCTATTTGGAGTTGTAGCACGAGGTCATGTTGATCTGATAACAGATCCAACCAATCCCGGATATAATGCTAGTTCTTCTCTTTTTCTATTATTCCAAACTGTTTCTCCCGAACCAATACTAGTTGGTGTCCTCCTCTTGGCCATCCTATTGACAATAGGGTCTGCAGACTCCTTGCTAAATGCACTTTCTAGTCTTATCACTGCAGATCTTCCTAAATATTTCAACACACCTTCTGATAACTCATTACGTTTCGCCGCTAGAATTCTCACAGTTTTAATAGCATTTATAGCAGTCTATATCAGCCTTCAAGCACGAAGTGTTCTCGGACTATTCTTGCTAGCAGATTTACTATGCGCCGCAGTAGCAGGTCCATTTTTATATGGCCTTTATTCAAAAAAGACAACAGGATCTGGATTTTTAATTTCCTCTCTAAGTGGTTTGGTAGTCGGGATTATTTATTTCCCAAATCAAACTATTTCTTCCTTTCTTGGTTCCCTTCCTTATTATGGATCAATACACCCCACCCCGAATTTCCTCTTCGCCTTTTTCGGGGCCGCATTTGTATCCACGTCTCTAACACTTCTCCTTTCTTATGGAAAGCACCATCTCCCTTCGAAGATTTTCCCTCCCGACGATTTTGATTTCGAAAAATTGACCACTGAAATTAAAGACCTACATGACTCTACTAATGATAAAAAGAAATAATATATCCTACCGTCCCTTAATATAGATCATGTCAATAACTTCCAATTTACCATTCCTCCAATCTTGGAGGTCCCATATATCCAAAATAGGACCTTCTTGGATCGTGGGTGCAATAGCCGCAGGACCTGCGACTATGGCCAGTGTCATCACTGCCGGTGCAACGTTCGGTTATGTTTTCCTCTGGATAGTAATTTTATCTGCAGTTCTAGGTTCTCTGGCACAATATCTTTCCATGCGGTTGGGTTTGTTAACCGGGACTGGTATAATTCAAACAGTTGAAAGAAATTTAGGTGAAAAGTGGGCCTGGCTACTCGTAATAGATGTAGTAATATGTGCAGGTCTAGCACAACTCATCATAATGAAAGGTGTCGCTGACATCAGCGAAATAATTACCGGTGTCGACTCTCGATTATGGGGCATTATGTGGGCAATTATACTTGCAATTGGACTCGCAGGAAAAGGATACCGTTTCATAGAATTAGTAGCGAAAATTCTCGTCTGTACTATTGTACTAATTTTTATATTTTCTCTCTTCATCGTACCTATCAATCTATCGGATGCGGCGAGTGGTATCATCCCCTCTTTCCCAACTGGAGTTAGCGGAGCTTTAGTGGCTGCTGGAATCTTGGGCGGTGCCGTCCATGTCTCCCTGATCACTGTTCATTCCTATGTGATGATGGCTAGAAACTGGACCAAAAATGACTACTCTCTAGCCTCTTTCGATATTGGAGCATCCATGTTGGTTGCATTTGGTATCTACAGTGTGGCAATTTTTCTTGTTGCGGCTAGTGTTCTTCATTCTCCCTCAATTGATCCAAGCAACCTTACCGCTGCGAAAGCAGCTCAGATATTGGGCCCCATCGCAGGCCCACACGCGACCTGGCTGTTTTTATTTGGACTTTGGGGTGCGGGAATTTCCACTCTAGGTGGAAATACGCTAGTTCCTCTTTATCCACTCGCAGATAAATTGGGATGGTCATTTGATGGATCTAATGACTCTTCACTCCCCCTTATGTTCAACAAACTTATAGGCCGGTCTCTTGACCAACCGATAGCAATATCCAGACACAGACTCTTACTTGTGTTCTTTGCTCTTTTTTCTGCTAGTGGTGCATTCATATCTGGTTCATTTTTCCCATTACTGGTGGTAGTATTGGCACTCGGACTTGTCGGAACTCCCTTTGCATTACTCATCGTTCTATATCTCTTGAATAGCTCCGCAGTCTCTGAAAGAAATCATCCTATTATTAATCTTGGAGGAATCGCTTTGATTATTATCACTTCTTCTGTCGCCGCAGCTTACATATTAAATAATCATCTCGAATCTGCAATTTCCAATCCAATCTCTCTATCTGGCGTGGCGGTGATATTTTCGACTATTCTTTTCTTCTCAATGCTACTCTTGATTCTCAAATTTATTCTCACTGAATCCTCCTTGACCTTAGATAGCACTAATGAATAATTTTCCATTTCCTCTTGATGGATCTACTCTCATAACTGGACCTTCAAATTCAGGAAAAACAATACTTACCTCTCAAGCAATATCCAATTGGATCTCTGAAAACGGATCTGAAAATATTGTCATTTTAGAGTTCGGCCCCGAATATTATCACAATGGAAAAATACTAGGAAGGCATATCTCTCGTTTCATAGATTTTCCCTCCGATATTTGGTATGGCTACCTAGAAACGTATGCTCCCCGCGCAGAAAGTAGGAATCTCGCTGAATCCATGGAATTAGCGGCAACAAATGTGGAACGAGCTTCGTTTTTATTGGACACTCTACCCACTCACCCTGCAGCTGTATTTGTAAACGACGCAACAATCCCCCTCCAATCCCCTTCCACCAATTTTGAAACTTTAGTTGGATATTGCGACCAGGCGGATTGTGCGGTATTAAATGCATTTACAGGAAGTGAATTGGGATATGAAGATCCCATTTC
>CAWVSQ010000082.1:0-3874 GCA_963933005.1 uncultured euryarchaeote | reverse complement strand
AAAATGGGATAAAAATTGAGTAAATCTACTTATGTACAGTTTATAAGTAAACAGGTAAAACATAGGGTGCGATGGTGAAAAAAGATGAAAAACCACCATATTGGAATGGAAGGTTTCCAAAAGGGGATTCGAAGGGGACTCTAAAGATAGAAAATGTAGTCGCTTCGACGGGTATTGATCAAGAATTGAATTTAGAAGCACTTGCGGCAGATCTCCCAGGGACTGAATATGATCCTGATAGATTTCCAGGGTTAGTTTACCGATTGCAAGAACCAAAAGCGGCGTGTCTGATCTTTAGATCTGGTAAAATTGTATCTACAGGTGCACAGAGTATCGACGATGTACATGCTGCGGTGGAGTTAACTTTTGACACCCTGAGAGATTTGGGAATAGAAGTTCCAGGGTCTCCTGAAATAAAGGTTCAGAACATTGTAACTAGCGGTGATTTAATGCATCCATTGAACTTAAATGCCATTGCCATTAGTTTTGGATTGGAAAATATTGAGTATGAGCCTGAACAATTTCCGGGGTTAGTTTACCGATTGCAAGAACCAAAGGTTGTTGTCTTACTGTTTGGATCTGGAAAAGTGGTCATAACGGGAGGAAAAAAGCCAGAAAATGCAGAAGAAGCAATTGATAAAATTGTTTCTAAACTAACAGAATATGCACTGTTAGGCAAACCAAAGGAAGTCTAGAAATAGAATACATAGAGCCAAACGAAAGCACTTTTAACGGGTCGAGAGCTATCTTCTTGCGCGCGTAGGTAGCCAAGCCAGGCCAACGGCGCAGGGTTGAGGGCTCTGTCCCGTAGGGGTCCGCAGGTTCAAATCCTGCCCTACGCACTTACGAGATAGTTAAAATTATGGACATATTAGCAGAAATCAAGGAGTTTTTAAGTTATATTTTACTATTTGTTATTTTATATATTTTCATCGTTTTTTTGATTAGTTTTTTGACTGTTTCTTCTATAGTCTCACTTTCTGCTTTTGGAGAGTTTCAACGTGTATTTGCCCCATTTATTGCAGGCACCATCACAATTTGGCTGTGGTGGCGGAAGTAGTGCTATATAGGATACGTACGGAGACGTTCTTATCTTAGATCGGGGTGTTTTTCGCCTGAGAGATGCCAAGAATAGATATGGTTACACTTGTGTTCGATGGAAAAATGGGCGCCAGTGGGGATATGATAATTGGGGCATTATTGTCAGTAGGGGCAAATGTAGAACTGTTGAGTCCGATAGAAGAAGAACTAGATGTAAAATATGATATAAAAGAGTTGGTAGAACAAGGGATTTCGTCGAAACAGATTCGTGTTACACGTGGTGGAAATGACATAGAAGGGAAAAACTCGGGTAAAAATTTTGAAGAGATAACCGAGGTGATTAAATCACTATCTATTTCTGATGAAATAGTTACTAATGCGATTGAGATATTCCGTTTGTTAGGAGAAGCTGAAGCAGAAGTGCATGGAAAAAAATTACAAGAGGTAAATCTACATGAAGTTGGAGCAGATGATGCGATTGCAGACATAGTTGGTGCTTGTGTGTTGATTGAAGATTTAGATGTAGAATCCATAGTATCCACCCCGATATCAGTTGGGGGTGGAAAAGTTAAAATGAATCATGGGGAATATCCAATTCCGGCTCCTGCCGTGTTGGTTCTCGCTAGAAATGCGACTTGGTCGATAAGAGGAGGTCCTGTTGAAAAGGAATTATTGACTCCAACAGGTGCAGCTATACTATTGCATTTTGCAAAAGGTGTAGAAGTGATACCTGCATTGGATGTTAGGAAGACAGGATATGGGATGGGGCATCATAAGATAGAAGGCATAGCGAATGTATTAAGAGTAATAAGTGGAGAGATGAAAAATTTAGAAAAAGATGAAATTGTAGTATTAGAGACGAACATAGATGATGTTAGTCCAGAAGTGATAGGGAACCTCTATGAAGTATTATTGGAAGAAGGAGCAAGAGACGTTACAGTTATTCCGGCTATGATGAAAAAATCTAGACCAGGACATATTGTCAAAGTAGTGGTAAAACCTGAAAATGCAGATCGGGTTGCACAAAGACTGGCCGAAGAAACAGGTACATTGGGAATTAGAGAGTCCCCAGGAACGCACAGGTGGATAGCGACCCGAAAAATGGAACATGTTTCAGTCGAAATAGGTGGAGAGTCATACGTAATTGCTGTTAAAATTGCGTCGGATGGAGAAGGAAAAGTATACAATGTAAGTGCAGAATACGAGGACTCAGTGGGGGTTGCTCGCAAAACGAATTGGCCAGTTAGAAGAGTAATTGGATTGGTTGAAGAGAAAGCTAGAGAGAAATGGATGTAATAAATTCATCGGAGTTTTTTTCACTGAGGAAAAGATACGGAATTATGTGGATAGAAAACTGTCAACAGGATGCATTTCGATAGATGACCTACTAGGAGGAGGAATTGATAGAGGATCTATTACGCAATTGTATGGAGCTCCTGCTTCAGGAAAAACAAATATTGCACTTAGTGCTGCTGCGGAGACTGTGGCAGAAGATAAGAAGGTCGTTTATATCGATACGGAAGGAATCTCTATTGATCGTTTTCATCAGTTAGCTATGGATAAAGGGGACCCTTATGAATTGGGAGAAAAATTGATAATTTCAGAGGTACATAATTTTGAGGAACAATCTGCTGCCATCAAAAGGGTAGTTGAATTTGCAACAGATGTGGACTTAATTGTCCTCGATAGTGCTACCGGATTTTATCGACTTGAACAAGCTGAAAGATCGGATGGGGGAGCTCTTCGAACCCTCGCTCGTCAAATGATATCTCTCTTGTCGTTGGCCAGGAGATTTGATCTTGCAGTGATCGTGACTAATCAGGTATATACAGATCCGGAAACGAATCAACTTAGGCCATTGGGGGGAAACATCTTACCTCACTGGAATGGGACTGTATTAAGGCTTGATAGATTTAGAGGGGGGAATAGGAAAATTACAATTGAAAAGCATAGATCGAGGCCAGCTGGTGGAAGTACTAGATTTGTGATTAAAGAGAATGGTTTGGCAGGGGGAGACGAATGGCAAATCTTGAACTAATATAATAATTCGTCGTTGTTTGTTACCATGTAAAGCGTTCTAGCTGCTATATTTACAGCGTGATCTCCTACACGTTCTATATCACGAATTGTTAATAAAAAGCGTTGTACATCTGCCATCAAATCGTCTAAGGTATCGAAAGAAGTACTGCTCTCAATTTGAGTTTCTATAAGGACTTTTACGATGACTTGGTTAGCAGTCCTACACAAAGCATCGACTTCAGCATCTTTGTTTGAAATTTCGAAACAGGCATCTGAATCTTGGGCGTCATATGCCTCTATAGATTCGGTTAGCATCGTGAGAACGAGGTCCCCAAGAGAACTTATGTCTATATCGGGGAAAACGTCTCGTCGTGCGTCTAGTGTATAGTCGCCTAGATTTACTGCTAGGTCTGCAATTCGTTCGAGATCGGTTATGATTTTAAAGGAAGAGGCTATTAATCTCAAATCTCCTGCAACGGGTTGTTGTAGTGCGAGTAAGTTGACACATTCTGCTTCTAACTCGAGATACATGTCATTGATTTCATCGTCCCCGAAAATAACAGAGTTAGCGAGTTCGGTGTCATTTTCTAGGAGAGCTTTGAGTCCCATATCTAGTCGGTCTAGAACTAGTTCCCCCATGCCGATGACGCCCGTTTTAAGTTGCTTAAGACCATCTTGATAGCTCTCGCGTGCCATACTAGAAAATGGGCTCACTATAGGTTAAAGTTATCCAAATTTTCCAGTGATATAATCTTCTACTTGTTGATTGCGGGGGTTTTCAAAAATAGTTTTGGTGTCATCAAACTCTATCAGT
>CAWVSQ010000081.1:0-3894 GCA_963933005.1 uncultured euryarchaeote | reverse complement strand
TATTCCTTGGAGATGCCTTGATTATTGTTCCTTCAATTTCAAGTTCATCTAACAATTCCTGAATATTATTTTCCACATCTCTTCCATATTCTTCACTTGTCACACTGTATAGTGAAGGCCCCCACGACGATTGCCCCACCCCAAAAATATTGTTATTATCCTGCAATTTATTCACCATCTCTCCAATTGGTGGCCGGTATATCCCGCCTTGGTATTTTTCATACCAGGTCCCATTAAGTCGACTTATTTCTTCAACCGCAAACCCAAACTCGACGCAGTTTCCATTGTGAACGGAAGGAATTAATTTCTCATCTATTACCTGGTCTATTTCTTTCGTGACATCTGGCCTGGCATCTTTCATAACAAAATTTATTAATTTTTTCTCTTCATTTCCACTATATCCCTCTCCGATTTCTAATTTCACAACCACAAAAACCCAGTCCTTTGGAATTTTTAGATTAATCTTTTCATTTGGAACTTTCCACTTCTTTATTCCCCTTCTACCTCTAGTCAATGAATCCGTCTCTTGTCCTTCGTCAATATTAAAACCTCCCTGCTCAAAAGATGCCACTCCCACTCCACTTCTCTCCCCCCGGCCTAGTTTTGGAGCACACTCTCGGCTTTTAGGTTCTATTCCATATACCTCTGCAATCGCTGTATATATCGCAAGTGCCGATTGGGTCCCACTCCCCAACCCCACGTGTGAGGGTATTTTTTCTTCTATTTCAACTTTTGCCCCTTCCACTCCCAATATCTCCACCGACTTCTGAACATATTTCTTAGCGTTTTCATCTTCACATATAATTCCACCTTTACGTTCTGCAGTCAGGACCAATTTTGGATTTTCGAGACATACTCCTATCCCTCCATATACATGCGATTTTTCTAAACACAGGTTACGAAACCCAAAATGAAGTCGACTGCCCGTAACCACTTTGACGACCATGTCTTATCCTTATAACTATCAGATAAAGACGTTTCTGCACGATCACGCATCTTTTAAGACTCTTCGAAACAACTTTCCACCATGATTCGGTCCGGCAAAACCATTGACACTAAAGATGATTCTCTTCCAAGTGCAGATATAACTAAAGGCCCCGAACGAGCTCCACACCGTTCAATGTTCCGCGCAATGGGCTATGACGATTCAGATCTTTCTTCTCCTATGATCGGAATTGCAAATCCAGCCGCTGACATCACTCCTTGCAATGTGCACTTAGATGAAATCGCCAAAGAGGTAATTGAAGGAATAAAGGAATCCCACTGCATGCCAATTGAATTTGGAACTATAACCGTTTCAGATGGTATTTCTATGGGGACTGAAGGCATGAAAGCATCTCTTATTTCCCGTGAAGTCATCGCAGATTCAGTAGAGCTAGTTGCTTTTGGCGAGCGACTAGATGCTCTTGTTACCATAGCTGGATGTGATAAGAATCTACCTGGAATGATGATGGCCTCTATTAGGACAGATTTACCTTCGGTATTTGTATATGGTGGGACTATACTTCCTGGAAAATACCACGGAGCAGACGTCACAATCCAAGACGTCTTCGAGGGTGTTGGAGCTTATGCAGAAGGTGACATCTCTAGAGAACAGCTAGATGCTTTAGAACATGCGGCATGTCCTGGGGCTGGCTCTTGTGCTGGGATGTACACTGCTAATACTATGGCTTCTATGAGCGAGGCTTTAGGCCTAGCTCCTCTAGGGTCTTCCACCGCTCCTGCAGTCACCGCTGAGAGAAGAATAATCGCCAGACAAGCCGGAAAAATAGCTGCTTCTTGTGTTAAAAACCAATTACGACCTTCACATATTCTTTCAAAAACATCATTTGAAAATGCTATTTCCTTACTAGTTGCAATTGGAGGCTCTACAAATGCAGTACTACACTTACTAGCCTTATCCGCGGAAGCAAAAATTCCACTAAATCTATCTGAATTCGACGACATAAGTAGAAATACACCCCACATATGCAATCTCCGGCCTGGGGGCACGTTTGTCATGGCAGATCTTCACCAACAAGGTGGGGTTCCTGTTATCATACGTAGGCTGATTGAGGGTGGTCTTTTTGATGGGGATGCAAAAACTGTAACTGGAAATACAATCTCCGAAGAACTCAGCTTGCTATCGTTACCTTCTGATGAGGAAATAAACAGTCAAGTAATCCGACCCCTATCTGATCCTTTACACAAACAAGGATCTCTTGCTATTCTCAAAGGCAATCTGGCCCCCGATGGCGCGGTATTAAAGATCACGGGAGATGAGGATTTACAATTTAAAGGGCCCGCACGAATTTTCGAATGTGAAGAAGATGCAATGAAGTGGGTCCAAGAAGGAAACATTTCTTCAGGAGATGTTCTTGTAATCCGAAATGAAGGACCTCAAGGGGGCCCTGGCATGCGTGAAATGCTTGGTGTTACTGCAGCGGTCGTAGGCCAAGGGCACGAAAGTGATGTAGCATTGATAACCGATGGAAGATTTTCCGGAGCAACTCGGGGACCGATGGTTGGTCATGTTGCACCAGAAGCATTTTCTGGTGGCCCTATTGCTTCTATACATGATGGTGATATTGTAACTCTAGATATCCCTAACAGAATTTTATCAGTTAATCTTTCTGAAGAAGAGTTACAACAAAGAATGAAGCTTTGGTCCAGGCCGCTTCCAAACTATTCTTCTGGCGTCCTAGCCAAGTACGGCCAAAGTTTCGGATCTGCTGCATATGGGGCAACTACAAACCCCGCTCTAAATCGCCCCAACCCCTAAATCTTTTATTCCGTAGAATATTTTTCTGTTATCAACGGAATGATTGCACCTATAATGAGGGCAAAACCCACAATGATTAGAATTATTATTATGTTCCTTTCAACTTCTAGAACATTTCCTAATATGAATAATGATATTCCAAGTGCAAACATTTTTTGCAAACGTTTTGTTTCCATATGATCTGACTCAATTAGCAGTTAGAAAACTCTTTTCACATAGTTCTTAATGCCTCTTGAAATCAATAAAATTGCACTAATCCCTCTTTCTGCATATATTGGATTACTTTATTGGTGACTGTAACTTATATAGGGCATGCACCGACGAGGTTTCATATCCCTTTTAGTGGCTATCTCTATTTCTGGATGTTCTCAAATATCAGATCGCATAGGCAATAAAGAACAAGTCCCAGACGTTGAACAAATCCCGCCCAAATCACAGTCTAGTGCCGCCAAAAAAGAAGGCATCTTGAGCCGTATTAATCCCTTTAAAAAAGATCCAAAACCAGGACCACTAGTTGACACCGATGGGGATGGAATGATAGATTCCAAAGATTACGCACCATGGGATCCAAATGTCCAAAGAAAATCAGATGTTGATGGTGTCAACCCTCCAGCAGAATCTCCTCCAGCAGAATCTCCTCCAGCAGAATCTCCTCCAGCAGAATCTCCTCCAGCAGAATCTCCTCCAGCAGCATCGCCCGAAACTCTGCCCCACCTTGAAATAGCAAATTTAGTATCTGCTTTAACTTCCATATCCGACGTTACTAACAATAAATTGACTAGCTCAAAAGCTGGTGACTCTATCCTAATAGCATTCAAATATCGTGCATTGGTTCATCCCTCCGGAAAATACAAAGTCCGAGAACAAGTCACTCTCACCAACAGCTCAACATCAGTTGACGTGGCAACAAAATCTAAAACTTCAGAGAGCACGGGAGCACCTGGAAATGTACAAATCATAGTTCACGCTATCCGTTTCCCAACCACCTCTCTTTCTCCTGGTACCTACAACGCAAAAATTCTGCTACGCGATGAAATAGATATGAAAGTGTCTAATGCTTTAAATGTTGAATTTACCTTGACCTAGTCTTCTCAAATTTTTTCTCTATATCCTCTAAAGTATAGTTTGACTGG
>CAWVSQ010000080.1:0-3931 GCA_963933005.1 uncultured euryarchaeote | reverse complement strand
AGAGATACCACCCCATAGTATTTAAAAAATTTAGAGATGGGATCGGCATTGGTAAACCAATTGTCGGATCCATAAATGAAAGATCCTAATAAAGTTAGAATGGTATAAAAAAGAAGTACACATGAAAGTAAATAAGGGGAATAAGTAATGCCGGAACCCACCTCAATTAAAATAAAGAATAAAAGACCAACAGACGCGGGCCAAGAGCCTAATTTAGAAGGATAAGGGCGATTGAGAGTGGGAAGTATAGTTGAGATGAATTTCCAGGGATTAAGTTGTTCCCAAGTATTCCCAAATAAATATACAGTCATTGTATAGCCGGCCCACCAAATAACCCATACAAATAGGATTGCAAAATTTGAAGTGGGATTTTGAGGTCCAATAAATCCTAAAAGTAGGATATAAAATAAAAGAAGTACAGATACCAACGTAAGAATTGGAGTATTCAATCGGGTTAAGCGCGAGAATGGGAGGTTGAAGGAGAGATGATAACCATTTATTTTATCGATAAGTTGTCTTTGTGTTACGAGGCTAACAAATAAAAATGAGATTCCAATAATAACACCACCGGTAAGGACAAAAAGCCAAATTGGAATGATGACAGGTTCATTGGTTAAAGGCAGACCTCCTGCATGCGCTACAGCGGAAGTTGATAGGGAACAGACTCCTAGTATAATGGAAAAAAATAATTTTGAAGTGCGTTTTAATAAAAAATTCCCTTTCATGAGAGAATTAGTTGTGTCACAATCACCACTAGAATCAGTGTTGCAAAAGTGATAGTAACCATAGCAAGGGCCCAAGCGTGGGACCCACCATTGGATCTTATGGAAGCGTAAAGGCCGGATAAAAGGTAGAAGAATAATAGGAAAGCGAAGAGCCCAAGGAAGATTATAACCGAAGTTTGAGCATCAAAATCGAACGACTGAGAGCTAAGGAAAAGGACTACAAAGGCAGATACGCCTAAAACTAGAAGTGAGAAAAGAATCAATCTCAAATGGGGAAGAAACTCTGTTAAATTTAGATTGAATTTAGAAGAATTGATAGGAGAAGTACGATTCCAATCCTTTAGGCGCAAGAAAATTGCTACGGTAACGAGAAAAAATGCACCCATCAAGACAGAGCTTATTAGATAACTAGTTCCAGACATAAGAAATAATCAGAAATCTTTTTTTCATGATTATAAAAGTTATTTCTTAGTTGTCGCATGTGAATGAGAAAGTATGGGATAGTATTTTAAACGATAAAAGTGTATAATAGGTATGAACTCGAATAACAGAGTAGGCACTATTGAATCGCACTTATCAGAGCGAGAATATTACAAACCTTCAAATGAATTTATTAAACAAGCTAATGCGAAAGATTCAGAAATCTATAAACGATTAGAAAAATTTCCAGAGGGATTCGAAGAATATGCCAATCTACTCGATTGGTATGCGAAATGGGATCAAACGTTCGATGGGTCGAATCCACCGTTCTATAAATGGTTTGCAGGAGGTAAAATAAATGCATCATATAATTGCATAGATCGTCATCTTTCAACCAGAAAAAATCAAACTGCACTATTATGGGAAGGGGAAAATGGGGAACAAAAAAATGTCACTTACCAGGATCTATATCGAGAGGTAAATGAAATTGCTGCTGCCCTGAAATCAATAGGAATAAAAGAGAATGACATAGTTACTCTTCATCTCCCAATGGTACTAGAGCTTCCAATGACCATGCTGGCATGTGCACGGATAGGAGCACCCCATTCAGAAGTTTTTGCTGGTTTTTCTGCAAGTGCACTTGCAGACCGGGTTCAAGATGCAAACTCAAAATATATAGTTACTATTGATGGATATTACAGAAGAGGCGAATTTTTAAATCACATAGAAAAAACGGATGCGGCACTAGAAAATATAGAAGGAGATCCGACAGTGCTAGTGTGGACACGTCACGAAGATCCAATGGTGGAAATAAAAGAAGAATATATTCTATTAAAACAGCTTCAAGAAGAACATAAAAGAGAATGCGTTGATCCAGTGGAAAGAGATGCAGAGGATGTATTATTTCTAATGTATACTTCAGGGACAACTGGAAAGCCAAAAGGGTGTCAACATAGAACTGGAGGATATCTTTCATATGCGGCAGGGACATCAAAATATGTTTTAGATATCAAGCCAGAAGATACGTATTGGTGTGCTGCAGATATTGGATGGATAACAGGACATTCGTATATTGTTTATGGACCTCTTGCTTTGGGAACAACTAGTGTCATGTACGAAGGGACTCCAGATTATCCTCATAAAGGTAGGATTTGGGAAATTGCAGAGAGATATGATGTGGACATCTTTCATACCTCTCCTACAGCAGTGAGAATGTTTATGAAATGGGGGGAGGATCATTTACAAGGTTATAATTTTAATTTTAGGTTGATGACCAGCGTGGGAGAGCCAATTCAACCGGAAGCTTGGATATGGTACTACAAGCATATAGGAAAAGAATCAGCAGTGATTGTGGACACGTGGTGGCAGACAGAAACGGGAGGTCACATGATTACTAATTTGCCTGCTCTGTCGGATATGAAACCAGGGAGTGCGGGATTGCCTGCCCCAGGGATTAAACCGATGATTGTGGATGGGGAGGGGAATGAAATAGAAGCTGGAAGTGGCCAGGCGGGGAATCTTATAATAACTAGACCATGGCCGGGGATGTTACAAACAGTCTATGGAGATGACAATAGATTCATTGAGACTTACTGGGAAGAATTTTCAGATACTAACTCGACAGAATGGGAAAAATGGTCATATAAAGCAGGAGATGGTGCGGTTCAAACTTTAGACAAGTATTTTAAAATTTTGGGTCGACTTGATGATGTTATGAATGTTGCAGGGCATCGTTTGGGAACCATGGAGCTTGAATCTGTAATAATAGAAGTTAAATCTGTTGCAGAAGCGGCTGTTGCTGCCAGAAAACATCCAGAAAAAGGAGAAGTTCCAGATGCTTACGTCGTCTTAAGAGAAGGTATTGAAGCGTCTGATTCAATAAGGGATCAAATAAATAAATCAGTTGAAAATGGAATCGGGAAATTTGCCAGGCCTGCTAATGTGATATTTGTTGAAGATTTACCGAAGACTAGATCTGGAAAAATCATGCGACGTTTATTAGAAGATATTTCAAATGATGAAGAACTGGGGGACACAACGACACTTAGCGATCCGACTGTGGCAGAGAAGATAAGATCTCAAATTCATGGCAGGAGTAAATAAAGATTAGTTGTTTCTACGGGTAGTTTCAACTAAAGGGTGACGGGCATAATCTACGATTGTTATATCTTGTATGGAAGTGAGTCCCTCTTTTGCTGCAGTCTTTGCCATTCCCAGATCTATTGAATCATCTAAGTTTAACACATAAGCATCCATTTTTTTGATCCCTAGAGACTGGGCTGCTAGAACCCGGTGGTGTCCATCGGCTAGATACAAAATCTCGTTGCAATCTATGACAACGAGTGGCTCTGCCAAACCATTTGAAAGTTCATAACTTCGTCCTTCCAATTCGTCTGCATAAACCGTTTTTTGAGTTGGTATAAGCAAATTGATAAATACATTTTTTCGTTCCCGGGTTATTTTGGTCCCGTGTATAGATTCCAAAGTTCGCATGAGTTTTCCTACTTTTTCGGGTGTGGCCCGCTCTATTTGGCTTCGGATGACATCTGAATTGGAAATTATTCCGACTAAATTGCCTGAGTCGTCAATAACAGGAAGTTTCTGAATTCCAGATCGTAAGATGACTCTAGCTGCATCTTGGACGGCCATCCCAGGATGGGCAACCAATAAGTCCTTACTCATGACTTGGAAAATAGAAACATTGTCGCTAGAAAGTAATAGATCCCTAGCTGTGATAAATCCGACAACTTGTCTACCGACGCAGACGGGGAAACCGTCATGTCCGG
>CAWVSQ010000079.1:0-3964 GCA_963933005.1 uncultured euryarchaeote | reverse complement strand
ATTTTGCCGGGTTCGAATGAGTTAAGAGGCCTTATTTGAGAACTAATAGTATGGTTATAATCCAAATTGCAGATCTAGTTGTAACTGCGTTTCCTAATGGGGTGGCGCATTATTCCATAGGGGGGATAATTTTAGGAACGGGAGTAGTTCTTATATATCTTACAACAGGCCACATAGTAGGGGCTAGTACAGGGTTAGAGACAACCATTTCATATTATTCTAAGCTAAAATGGTTTCAACGAAAAGAGTTCATTTCATCAAGGGATTGGAGAACGGTGTTTACTGTGGGCATAATAATGGGCGCCGCGAGTTATACTTTAGTTTTGGGAATAGAACAATGGATAACTGAAGTTCAGTGGTGGCGATTGTTAATCGGAGGGATACTTGTTGGAGTGGGGACTAGGTTGGGCAAGGGGTGTACTTCGGGGCACGGAATATGTGGACTTGCGTCTGTATCTCCAGCATCACTAGTCAATGTTGTTATTTTTCTAGGAGTTGCGATAATCGTAGCTCATTTAACAGAGATTATAGGGGTGATTCCATGAAGCAAGAAAGGGGGATCCTTCTTGCTACGTTCATAGGAGGACTAGTGTTTGGAATAGGACTAGCTGTTAGTAAGATGACACATCCAGAAGTTGTTTTAGATTTTCTTCAGTTGGACGATCTAGGATTGTTGTTAGTGATGGGGGGAGGAGCTGTTGTTACTGCAATTGGGTTTCAGATAGCAACAAGGTCGGGGAAAATCGCCCCACTCACGGGAAAAAAATATGGACTGAGAAAAAGAGATTTGGATAAAGATGTGATAGTCGGTGGAATCATATTTGGAGTAGGTTGGGGCATTTCTGGCATCTGTCCAGGTGCGGCATTTGCTAGTTTGGGAATAGGAAATTATATCATAATATGGGGAATTGTAGGAATGTTTCTTGGGGCCCATGTTCATGGATTTATAAAAGAAGCCCGAGAGAATTAACCAAATTAAAACTGCTTTTTTGAAGAAAAGGCATTGGATGGATAGGAATGTCCAATGAGCGAATCTATTTTACGGTTCGCAGGTCTATGCGATGGTAATGAAATTATTAATCGTGGGTTCGGGTTCTATGGGACGCTGGTTTGCATCATCTATAGATGCAGAAGTTACATTTCTTGATATAAAAGCAGAAATGGCCCAGGGGGCTGCAGAGAATATAGGGGGGAAAGTGGCGAATTTGGACACAGATGAACTATTTGATATTGTTTGTGTCGCGGTGCCAATACCCCATGTGACTGAAGCTATTTCTACATATGCGAAAAATGCTACAGGTGTCATATGTGATATTACAGGGGTAATGAAAACCCCGATGGAGGCTATGAAAAAGTATGCAAATGGAGTGGAAAGAATCAGTTTGCATCCTTTATTTGGTCCGGGGAATTACCCAGGGAGAATTGCCCTCGTGATAGATGAAATGGGGCCACTGACAGAGCAAATATTTGAAGATCTTGAGAAAGCAGGGAATACGCTGTTCATTACGACTGCGGGGGAGCATGATGAAGTAATGAAAACCGTGCAAGGAATGACCCATGCTGCCATTCTTTCTTTTGCATTGGCGGCGCAAGATGTGCCCGAGGAATTTGGGACTCCAATATTTGATGGATTGGTTGATCTGGTAAAAGAGATGACAAATGGCAATGCGCGGGTTTATTCAGACATTCAAGAAGTGTTTGGAGGATCTAAAGCGATTATAGAAGCTGCAAAAAAGATTTCAAGTGCGGACTGGAAAGAGTTCAGTCAACTATACGAAGAGGCTAGTAGATGATGTGGTTTGGCGGGATGGATAGATAAAGGAACTATTTATGGATGCGAAGGGACGTCAAGAAATCTTGTCAAATGTCAAATATCTGCAGAATATTCGACCGATTGACCCTAAAGAAATTGGAGAGTATATATCAGAATCCCCAGGGGTGGAATCGATTAGAGCTGAAATTAGAAAAAATGCATTCCGACTAGGTCTGATCGAAAGAGTTGATGGGAAATTTATTCCGGTTTCGGTAGATCCAATTGATCCTCGGGCGATTGAGGTTCAAGAAATACCAAAAAGGCATGCCGCCAGGTTGGAGGATATTTTGAGAGAGAGATATGGAATGGAATGGCAATTGGACGAGTCTGGGAAAATAATTAGAGAAAGGATCAAAGAGATTAAAAAAAATTACTATGAAGGAAAGGGCGTAAAATATGACGAGGAGAATTCACTAGCTTATGCCATATACCATCTTCCAGGATACTATGCAGCGATCCAATATATACTAAATAAGATTTCAGAAAATGGATTATTAAAAAGGAGGTTAAGGATACTTGATGTGGGCGCGGGTGTTGGGGGTCCAGCATTGGGAATTTCTGACTACATGCCTGAAAATGCACTTATAGAGTACAATGTAGTAGAACCAAGTGAAGCGGTAGATATTTTGCAAATATTAATGCAAGACAGAGGGCCCAATATACACTTAAATATTCACCAAAATACAGCGGAAAAATTTGAGCCAAAGGGGGTTTATGACATCATATTATTTGCCAATGTTCTTAGTGAATTGGAGAACCCCATTTCGGTGGCGAATAAGTATAGTAAATTTGTATCGGAGATGGGATCGATGGTACTAGTCGCCCCTGCTGATAAAAATACAGCAATTGAATTGAGAAAGGTTGAAAGGGCCCTTTCATCGAATATGAACATATACAGTCCTACTATTCGTTTGTGGCCAGGCCATAGTCCAAGTGGAGAAGGTTGGTCATTTGAAGTGATGCCAGATATAGAGATTCCTAGTTTCCAAGATAAAATTGCTCAAGGGAGTCAAAGGAGAGGAGAGTTTCTAAATATAGATGTTCAAGTTGCATATAGCATATTAAGATGGGATTCTCAGACTTTATTTCGGCACTCGAAAGATACGTCTAGATGCATCATGTTATCGGAGGTTGGAACTTGTGTTGGGAAAAGGACGAATGTTATTGCAGTGAAATTAAGTCAGAATTTGAGTGAGGGAAAAAATGCGTTATTTCTTATAGGGGATGGGTCTGAAAAAATAGATAATTATGCGGTGATAGTGAAGGAAACACCGCAGAATAGAATTATATCAGAGATAGATTATGGCGAAATTATTTTGATCAAAGATACCCTTGTTTTGTGGAATGATGATGAGGCTTCGTATAATCTTATTGTAGATAAAGAAACAATAATTGAATAATTGGGAGGTTGGGAGGTGGTGGAATTATATAAATCGGGGATGGGTAGTCCTAATTCTTTGCGGGTGTAAAGTCAGTTGAATGACGATTGCAGACTTGGCAAAGGAACTGATCACAATCCCAAGCCATGAGAGTGAAGAAGAAGTTGGCAATTTGATTGAAAAATGGCTCAGAGAAGAAACGGATGCAGAAGTATTACGGGATGAAATGGGAAATATTATTGCACGGCGTGGATCGGGTGATGAATTGGCATTTATTGGACATCACGATGTGGTTCCTCCTATTTTTGATCAGATGGAGGGGGACCGATGCAAAGTTTTTGAAAAAGGGGGTCGGCTGTATGGGAGAGGGTCTGCAGATATGAAAGGTGCACTTGCTTCAATGATGTATTCATTTAGAGATGCAGAACCAAAAATGGAATTAGTATTTGCAAGTTTTGTTGGGGAGGAGATAGGAGGAAAGGGTGCTCAATATGCCATCTCCAAGGGATTTAATCCTAAATTTGTAGTGGTAGGAGAAGGGTCAACAGGATATTCAAATGAGGGAGTTATAGACATAGTTATTGCCCATAGGGGCCGTCGGGAAAGTCAAATTACTGTGTTGGGTGAAGCTGCACATGCGTCTCAGACAAATGAGGGAAGAAACGCCATATATTTGGCAGCAGATGTGATTCAAGAAATATTGAAAATGCCTACTAAAGAGATTACAATTGAGGGGGCCGGAATGAAAGAATCAGTAGTAGTGACAGGAATT
>CAWVSQ010000078.1:0-3988 GCA_963933005.1 uncultured euryarchaeote | reverse complement strand
CCATCGCACCCTATGTTTTACCTGTTTACTTATAAACTGTACATAAGTAGATTTCCCCAATTTTTATCCCGTTTTTGTGGTTTCACCGCCAAAATATATAAAAAATCTAAAAATTACCCCCTTCTCACCGATAGAATAAAACCATCCTCGCGTACTATATTAGGACGTATTTCTATGCATAGTGAACTCTCCTGTCTATTTACCAGTCTAATCGAGGTCGACGACGAATCTCATTTTATAAAATTACCCTCTCAAGAACTCATCTCACTTGATATCGATACAAATGCCACTTATCGAGTCTTATTTTTGCCAAAATTACCTGGAGAAAAGAGCCCTTCTGGGGAATCTCTTTCTCTCCCTGCCATCTCTCCCCCATCCAACGCTCCTGTTACAATAGGTGAAACGTACGAAGTATTGGTTGAAGATATAGGAAATGAAGGTGATGGTATCGCACGAGTTGGGCCTGGGTATATCATATTTATCCCAAAAACAGATATTGGCCACAAAGTTAAAATCAAGATTAATTCAGTCACAAATCGTTGTGCCTTCGCCGAGGTCGTCGAATACTTGCTATAATTCTCGCGACAGTTCCAATTGATTTATTTTCTCTCTAGCCAACTCCATTTGTGAAGAAATTTATACACGATCACATAGTTCTAGTTTCTGCTATATTGAGCATTGTATCTTTATCGCTTGTATTCGGGGCAGCTGGTGGATATCTCCCCGCCGAATATCTCCCGAGGTCCGACGCCCTGATAAACATCATCCCCCATGTCAATGCGTTCCTCAGCATCCTGGCGATTGTCACTATCTTAAAAGGTGTCTCCTACATCCGAAATAAAGAAATAGAACGTCACAACAAAACAATGATACTCGCGTTTATCATATTTGCCACATTTTTGACTTTATATTTATACAGAGTAGCCATCGTTGGACCTGCAGTATTTGGAGGGCCAGAAAATATTTATCTATTCATTTATCTGCCCTTCCTAGCAATCCACATACTCCTAGCTGTCATTTGCGTACCCTTATTATTTTATGTTTTGACCATTGGATTAACATATTCTCCCGGAGAAATCCCGGGGACCTCTCACCGAAGAGTTGGAAAAGTTGCATACAAACTATGGCTCATCGCATTTATAATGGGCTCCATTGTCTATTTAATGGCCTACCATATCTACCCACACTAACTCCTCTGTTAACAAAATCTATTTTTCGTACTATCTATCGCCAGCCATAGATTGCCATGAGTACGATCTCATCTTCGCCGATTTACCAAACCCACAGCTAGAACAAACACTCTTCTTAATATGGTATGCAGGAATGCCGCATCTCCTACATTTTACATGGATGGTTTTATTCTTTTTCCCCTTGCTACTTGTTCCGTCTGGCATAATATAGTCAAGACGATGCCTCCATAACGTATAAGCGTTTTTTTCTCCAACTTTGGAATCTCCCTACATCTGAATTTTATAGAATCTATCCGAAACCCTTTCCAATCCCATCATCTTTAATCATTTCTTCCAATTTTCGTTCCAATTTCCTATCCATGTCGTGAAATTCTTTCGCTAACATGTCTAGTGATTCTGGACGACTTCCTATCCCTCTATAATCTAGGGGCCCATATGCTGGAGATCCTATGGCCACCATCACATCTTCAAACAAATCCAACGAAGTTGTAGGTGCATCCACATGGGCTCGCAAAGTTTCTTCTACACGTTGGGTAACTTTTTTCACCTCCATTTCCTCTACAATTGGCCTATGAATTGCAAATCTACCATCCACCTCCCTTGGAAACTGATCACTAATCCCTCCATCAACTTTATTCACCAACCGCGTACCAACCCCTTGAATCTCAAACGGATTTTTCGCATATGTTTTGAGATGATAGAGACCCGCTCCCGGATGACACAAATACAAATCTTCCCCTATCCCCCCCGAACGAACACCTGAAATAGCACTCCATTTTTGTGGATCAGAATCTTTGGAAATAAGTTCTTGTAACACATCTTGCCAATTCCGAATACGCATATAAAACCATTGTAGAATTCCATGTGTATCAACGTATCGTTTACGTCTTTTACAGACGATATCTCTTCTTTTTAATTAACACGGAATCTTAACAGAGCTGCAATTCCTCCTAGGCCATTCAGTTCCCCTCCTGGTCCATATTCTTTTGATAATATCGTAACTTCTCCCCCTTTCTGCTCAACCATCCCTATTATCTCATCCGCATCCACTTTCCACAAATTTCTTCCCTCCCGTTCTTCTTGCAATTCCCCATCAACAATTACTAAATTCTCTACAGATCCATATTCTGCGGCAATTTGGACCTCTTCTGGGCCATAAGCAACCAAACCTGAAACTTTTATTCTCTTTTTTATTTCATCCATGACTTGGGTTTCTTTTCCAATCCGAGTTTTAACAATAATATCTTTGGCATTCCCCCCTGACAAAACTTCTTGCACCCCCCTTTCTCCTACAGAACGCGTTTCGATCAATGTAATTTTTTGAGCTAGAGCACCATCTCTCGATTTGATATATTCCAATGCATTTTCTTTGGTAAACCCTGGGCCTGCAAGTACGATGATATCTACTTCTATATGTGTCAATACTGTTAGAAGTTCTTCAAATATATCCGTTCTATTTGATCCTTCTCCCTTCCCTGTGGATCCTGATAAATTAGCCCTATTACTAATTCCATATTGATTTATCGTTTGTACAAACGCAGCACCTTCTTCAATTGTAGCAACTAAAATATCAGGCGAGTCCCGTGCTGCAACTGCTTCTTCAATCCTTTGTATTTGATCAAATTTCCATTTTTTTTGAATGGACACTGTATCAAATATTTCTACGTTTAATGTATGATATGTTCCAAGTTGTTCTTCATAGGGGCATTCCTTGAGTACTCCTGATATCCTCAACCGATTAGAAAATTTATGGAACTCGGATGTCTCGTTTTCAATAACTACCCGCATATACTCTCTCTGGCCACTTGTCTCTCTAGAAATTTCTTCTTTCCTCCGAACTCTGCGCGTAGTTTCTCCTACTATGATATCTCCCGGTTCTAACACAAATTGAAGGTGCCAAAGATCATCCAAACTTTCCGGAACGATTACAATCTTTTCCGAATCCTCTCCTATAATCTTTCGAGTTTGGATCCTCATATGGCGGCTAAGATGGCCAGATGCATAAGTTACTCACCCTCTTTCATGGAACTATCACCTGTCTTATCTCAGTCCCCTGTTCTAGCTGATGCATAGCTTCATTTATCTCTTCTAGAGGTCGCGAACTTGTGATTAACTCTTCAAGTGATAATTTCCCTTCAACCACTAAATCCGCCAACATTGGAATTGCGATGGGTAGATTATATGACCCATTAAATGCCCCTATAATCCGCTTTTCATTCTTTACTATTTCTCTGAGGTTTATAGACACCTCATTAACTGGGGTAGGTGGGGTTCCTACCAATACCGCTGTCCCCGATGTGGCCAATGATGCAACGGCTTGTTCGAACACCCGTGGATTCCCAACCATATCAAACGTATAATCTGCCCCCCCTCCTGTAATCTCCATTATCCGCTCTACTGGATCTTCTTCCCTGGAATTAATAGTACTAGTAGCACCCATTTTCAACGCAATGTCGAATTTGCTAGGAACTACATCTACTACAATTATTTCAGTAGCACCTCTTAAAACTGCACCTTGGACTCCACTAAGACCCACTCCACCTGCCCCGAATATAGCCACCGAAGATCCTGGTTCTATATCCGCTGCGTTTGCCACTGCACCCACACCTGTAAAAATACCACAACCTAGTAACGTGGCTTGCTCAAGCGGAATTTGTTTATTGACCTTTATCGCAACCTCTTGTGTCACATTGGTGTATTCGGTAAACGACGAAACCCCATGATAGTGATAATACGAGTCCCCTTTATTTCCTTTAAAACTAGTCCCTCCAGTCCTTAGTGTTCCCTTAGACTGTCTT
>CAWVSQ010000077.1:0-4158 GCA_963933005.1 uncultured euryarchaeote | reverse complement strand
TAAGACTATCTTAGCCATGAAAAATAATAACATTATAGAACGAAAAGTGGATTGTTGGGTGTGTTTAGGGGAGAGTTATCGGTTTAGTGAATGGGCAGATTTGGCAATAGTAGAATTGGGAAAAATTGAATTTGAAACGTATAAAATTGGTACTAGAATGTCCCCGTTACTTGACGAGAATGCCAAATTACTGAGAGAGCTCATAGGAGTTCCAATAGATTCTGGAGAGTCTCTTAAAACGGAGATGAATCGAGAGGTGGGTAAAATAGTAGGGGATAGGATGGAAAAATCTTTTGAGATAGATAGTCCAGACATAATAATACTGTTGAATGTTCCGACTAGATCTATTGAAATTCAAGTGAATCCGATATTCATATACGGGAGATATAAGAAATTAATTAGAGGAATTCCACAAACAAAATGGCCATGTGGAGAATGTAAGGGTAGAGGAAAAAGTATACAGGGTGTGTGTGAAAGGTGCAAGGGGTCTGGAAAGCAATATGAAGAGAGTGTTCAAGAGCTGATAGATTCGGTTGCCATTGTACAAATGGAGGGAGAAAATTCTACATTTCATGGTGCAGGTAGAGAAGACATTGATGCAAAAATGTTGGGCACGGGAAGACCATTTGTAGTGGAAATTAAAAATCCTAAAAGGAGGTCTATAGATCTCCAAGTGTTAGAAGAGAATATGAATAAAAATGCATTTGGAAAAGTAGAGGTAGAGTTAGAAGGTTTTGCGAATAGGAAGATGGTGTCCCACATAAAAGAATTGCCTGCATCAAAAACGTATGAAGCTGGAATTAAATTTGATAGTGATGTGGAAAAAGGTATGTTAAAAGATGCACTCAAGATTTTAGATGGGGCTAAAATTGAACAAGAAACCCCTACAAGAGTTGTACATAGAAGAGCAGATAAAACGAGAGTGAGGAAAGTATATTCTGCTAAGGGAAAACTCACAGGTGAATTAACAGCGAAGTTGGAGATCCATGGAGAAAAAGGACTTTACATAAAAGAATTAGTGAGTGGCGATGGTGGTAGAACAAAACCTAATTTGGCAGATTTGGTAGGAGTGGAAGCGGTGGTAGAAACATTGGATGTGATATCAGTAGTAGCTGAGGAAGGGAGATTTGATGTCCCAGAATACATACTTAGGCGGAGGGGCGAGAAGGGTTTAGAGGAATAATGGCAATAATTGGAGTGGATGAAGCTGGAAAGGGCCCGGTGATAGGATCGATGTTTGTTGTAGCCGCAAGAGTGGGGTCAGAAAAAGATTTGCCAGACAATGTATCGGATTCAAAAAAACTCACACCGAAGCGTAGAGAAGAAATTGCAAAAGAACTCATCAAAGTAGAATATTTTTCTATGGGCATACAGGAAGTAACCATCGAAGAAATTGACAGGCCAGATTCGAATATGAATATATTAACTGCTGAAGCTCATGCAAGAGCTATATCGAAAATAGTTGAAGATGGTGATTGTGTATACGTAGATGCTGCTGATGTTAATCCAGGGCGCTTTGCGGAAAGGGTCCTGAATGGATTGGATGTCGAAGTCCAAATCATTTCGGAGCACAAAGCAGATCAAAAATATCCAGTAGTTAGTGCTGCGAGTATACTCGCAAAGGTGACAAGAGATGCACATATTGCAGAACTAGTCAATACGTATGGAAATATGGGTAGTGGCTATCCATCGGATGTTAGAACTAGAGAGTTTTTACAAAGATATATTCTAGAGAATGGGACGTTGCCTTATTGTGCACGTAAATCCTGGAAAACAAGTAAAGATATATTGGATAAAACCGCTCAAAAATCGATTGGTGAGTGGGGTTGAAATATAATTTATTTTAACTTAAGTAAGAATTTTAAAATGTCACCATAGGCAGGACGTGTTATAATTACCCCTATTAGCACACCTAAAATTGTTACTATTGCGAATCCACGTAAATCACCGAGTGAGAGGACAGCTAGAGGGCTAAGTGCAACTATTGTCGTAACTGCAGCTGCCCCGATAATCCAAAATGCTGCCCTGAAACGATTACGGAATATTCTTTTTGAAGAAACGGAGCCTTCGGCCATAACTTCGTCTGCAATAATGATTAAATCGTCCACACCGGTTCCGATTACTGCTATAAATCCTGCAATATGTGAAAGGTCTAATGCTAACCCAATGCTAGAAGAGAAACCCAGTAGAATGATAACTTCAGACAGTGCGGTGATCACCATGGGGAAAGCCACTTTTATTTCGCCATAACGGAAGAAAACTACTGCAGCGACTGCCAAAATTGCGATCAGTCCTATAAGAAAAGAGTATATTTTGAAATTCTCGGCTAAACTAGGGGAAACAAAATTAATAGTACCAGAATCTAAATCAAGTGGCGCAGGCAATGCTCCGGCGCGGAGGTTAAGACGGAGGGAATCTGCGTTCGTCCTGTTTGTGGAGGTCATAACAAAATTCTTGCTATTGATAAATTCACCTTTTCTCAGAGAATCTGAAAGTCCGGGGGATATAGATGCGGAGTAGACTACGTCTCCATCTAGGACAGTATGGATGCAATATCTCAATTCCCGGGGGATTGACGTTGTACAAGAATTGGAATTACTTTGAGAAGAAAATCCATATTGCTGCATGTATATCTGGAAATTGGATGCCCCTTCATTTGTCAAAGTAACAGGCACATGAGGTGATGCGATAGAGACTGTTGGGTCTTGAACGGTTCCGACAGTTGCGATATCATCTTGGGTGAGTACTACAGCAGTTCCCCATTCTCCATCTCCGGTTGGAAATTGCACCATTACTTCTACAGATCCACGTTTTTCGACTAGTTTTCTGACTTCGTTGCTGCTGTAATTTGGAACTTCAATTATAATAAAATATTGACCAGAAGGTGTTGTTGATTGTTGTACGGTTGCACCAGCAAGTCCGGATTCGTCGAATTTTTTGTTAAGCACTTCGACGGTGGTTTTGCGGGTTTGCACGGTGACCCCTGGACGAATTTCGCCGTGGGACAGATTGGCACGTGAAAGTGCCAATTTGAAATCTTCGGGGGAGATATCTGAAAATATTTCAAAAGTTCCAATTCCATCTGATCCTATTTTTGCATCAACATCACTGCGGGATAAAGAAGGAAATTGACTTAAAATGGTTTCTTCTATATTAGATTCTTGATACCCTATAAAAGATACTTCTTCTGCGGTCCAACCAACGATCGGGGCTCTTAGACGTGTGCCACCAGAGAGATCTAATCCATAGCTTAGGTTTAGATCTAAACTATCGGGATTGGGGGTAGAATCGGATCCAATCGGGGAGATAACAATCACGCTGAGAATTAGGAGGATTGAGAGAGTGATAATACGCCAATTGGAACGAATATTCATTGTTGACCCTCGATATACCATCGTAGAAGACTAAAGTTTAAGAGATAGGTGTTGAGTAGATCCACAATTAGGCCAAAAATGAGTACCACTCCAATCGAAGTTAGAAGATCGACTCCAAATAAAAATGAGGAAATCGTCATGACTACGATTGCAGAAAGTGATGTGAAAGTCATAGTGAGGCCAGTTCTCATAGCGTTGTAAGTGGATTCATAAAAATCTCCTTTGCGTTTTAGTATATGATTGGTGAGCAATATATCAGAATCAACGCTGTAGCCTATTAGCATTAATAACGCTGCCACAGTGCCCAAGGATAGTTGAATCCCCAATAGATTCATAATTGCGAGAGGGATTATGATATCCCCTAGAGCGGAAAGAACTACTGCCACGGAAGGGATTAATTTTCTGAACAAAAAGAAAACAACAATTGCCATTCCAGTAAATGCCATTACGAGGCCAAATAGTGCTAATTTTTGAGATTCTGCTCCAAAACTAGGAGAAGTACTTTGGACTGCTAAAACATCGAAGCCAGCATTAATTGAAACAAGTTCCAACTGATCGGATTGAACTGTCGATGATTGGAATGTGACTATGTATGCATTAGCGTGGGTTGCGATGGGACGGATAGAATCAATAGGCCACTCGAATGTGGAATAAATTGGGTCAATACCGCCTTCAGAAATTAATGTAATTTCAGTTCCGCCAGTGAATTCTATTCCAGGATTGACAGGTGACCCTGTAAAAAGATACCACCCACCCAATATTAGAATTGAAACCAATAAAAGAG
>CAWVSQ010000076.1:0-4171 GCA_963933005.1 uncultured euryarchaeote | reverse complement strand
TGGAGAATACCCATTTTCTACCAGCGTCTCAAAACTCATTCTCATAAGACTGGTTACCCCCCCGCATAATATGACCTGTTCCCCAAACAAATCCGATTCTACCTCTTCTTGAAACGAAGTTTCAACCACTCCTGCTCTGGCACATCCAATACCCTCTGCATAAGCCAAAGCTACTTCTTTTGCTTCCCCGGTATGATCCTGGTATATTGCTAAAAGCGCAGGAGTCCCCTGGTCTTTCACATAATTCCTTCTAACAAGATTACCTGGGCTCTTCGGCGCAATCATAGACACATCAATATTGCTTGGGGGTTTCACCTGGTCATAATGAATGTTAAACCCATGCGCGAACATTAATGTATTTCCCTCTTCTATACCTGGTTCTATCTCTTTATACACTGATGCAGCAGAAGTATCTGGAACTAGCATCATAATTATGTCGGCCTCTTCGGTTGCTTCAAGTGGGGTTGCGACTTTTAACCCATCATTTTTAACTATTTCCCATGAAGTGGAATCTTCTCTTAGGCCTACTATCACCTTCACACCACTATCATGGAGATTACGTGCATGTGCATGCCCTTGACTCCCATAACCTATTACTGCCACAGTTTTATCATCTATATATGCTCTATCCGCGTCGTTTTCGTAGTATACGTTTGTAGTGAATTTTTCGTTAGTCATGTTGTTTTCTTAGAACCTCTTTCTAGTGCTACTGTCCCTGTACGTGCAATCTCTTTGATCCCGAACTGATCAAACATTTCGATCATGTCTTCAATATCTCTCTGATCCCCTCTAATCTCGATCGTCACCACACCTTCGCTAGTATCAATGACCTCCATACCTTTCTTCTCTACCAGATTTTTAAGATCTTCAAACCCATTTCCTTTTTCAACTTTTATCAAACAAAGTTCTCTTTCTATCGCGTTCTTGGATAATTCTTTCACTGAAATAACTGGAAGTAGTTTTGCCAATTGTTTTTTCACTTGGACTATGCCTGTGTCATTTTCATCAACCACCAGTGTAATTCTAGCATTATTTTCGTTTTCCGTAGGACCGACTGTTAGACTTTCAATATTAAATTGACGACGTGAAAACAAACCTGATACTTTGGCCAGAACTCCTGGTTCGTGCTTAACCAATGCTGAAAACGTTGCCAATCTATTTTGAAGCTCCCCGGAACCGCCCGGTTCAATCCGTATTCCTTGACGATTCCTTCGCTCACTTGGGTGTGGCCTTTCACTAGGTCTAGGACCTTTGAGTCCCTTTGATTTTTCATCCATTTTATAATTCCTCCAAATGCTCTTCGGTCAAAGCAAACAAACCATTAGCCCCTCCACTAGGGACCATTGGGAATACATTTTCTGCAGGATCTATCCTAGCATCAATAACTGATGGCCCTTTGTATGCTATCGCTTCTTTTATAACTGATTCAACATCTTCAACATTTTCCAAAAGGAATCCTTTGGCCCCGAATGCATCTGCAATTTTTGAGAAATCTGGTACCCATGGATATTCTGAAGCCATTCTTCTATGGCCATAAAACGCATCTTGCCATTGCCTCACCATTCCTATCCCTGCATTGTTTAGGACCACAACTGTAATGTCCAACTCTTCCCGAACAGCAACAGAAAGTTCCTGAAGCGTCATTAGGAATGACCCATCACCATCTATGCACACAACCTTTTGATCTTCACTTGCAGCAAAACGGGCGCCTATGGCTGCCGGAAGGCCATACCCCATCGTACCCAAACCATGGGATGAAACCCATGTTCTTGGTTCTTTGTACGTCCAATACAACATGGCCCACATTTGATGTTGCCCAACTCCTGTCGTAACGATAGTATTACTTGATGTGGCTTTACAAAGTTCTTCAATGATGTATTGTGGTCGCGGTTTTCCGTTACTCTCCCGTTCCCCATATTCTATCGAATACTCTTGCTTCCATATTTGAATTTGTTTCAACCATTCTCCAGCTTCTGGTCCTGAAATCATCGCTTTATGCAACTGGTCAATCACTGTTGCAGCATTCCCGACTAGTTCATAATCTGCATGAATGTTTTTTGATATTTCTGCAGGGTCTATATCTATATGAATAATATCTGCAGTTGGGGCAAATGTATCTACTCCTCCTGTCAATCGATCATCAAACCTTGTCCCTATTGCAAGCATCACATCACAATGAGTCAGTGCCATATTTGCATACCCTGTCCCATGCATTCCTGCTGGCTTGAGAGATAATTCATGGTCTTCTGGAAATGATCCAATCCCCGGCATCGTCGTGACAACTGGGATTTTATATTCCGTCGCAAACCTATAGAGTTCTTCTGACGCATCCCCTTTGATCACACCTCCTCCTGCAAGAATTACTGGTTTTTTAGCATTATCAAGGGCATTTGCAGCAGCTTCAATCTCTTTCATTCCCGCACTATTTGGAATTTTTACATGATCTGGCAATTCCGGATTTTTATATTCCCAATCGGATACTCCTAGTGTGACATCTTTTGGTAAATCCACCAAAGTTGGCCCTTGTCTACCCTCTCGGGCCAACAAAAAAGCAAGTGAAACAAGATCCCCAACCGTGCCCGATTCTGTTGCAAAAAAGTTGGCCTTTGTTACTGGGGTGGATATTCCTATAGTATCGCATTCTTGAAATGCATCATTACCCACAAAACCAGTTGGAACTTGGCCTGTTAGGGCCAATACAGGATCCGAATCCATAATCGCATCTGCCAATCCCGTGATAAGATTGGTCGCGCCCGGCCCCGAAGTGGCTATGCACACTCCCGGTTGCCCCGAAACTATTCCATACGCATCTGCGGCGTGCACTGCTCCCTGTTCATGTCCCATTGTAACATGTTTCATTTTAGAATCGTATAATGCATCATATACTGGCATTATTGCTCCCCCTTGAACTCCAAAAATTATTGTCACTCCCATCTCTTCGAGAGAAGCAATAACTGCTTGTGCACCTGTTTTTTGGCTGTCTCCATCCGGTGATTTTTCTTGATCCACGTTCGTTGATTTACTCATGTTGATTATTCCTTTGTTTTTGGTTTTTGTTTGTTTCTAGCTAATTGCTCATACGCGTTTCGAACTTACTCTGATAATTGTGTTGTTAGTATGGCGACTTACGCCCCTACAAAAACTTGTACAGCCGCGCAGCTAACGAACAATCCTTCTTTAGTTCGAACAACGGCTTTCATCTATGATACGTCTTGTTTTTCATCTTTATAACCCTTTTGCAAGCATCTCCACTGGTTATTATTCTTTGACCTTTTCTCTAAATACATTTCCTTCTCGTGCAAATCTCATCAACTCTCTTTTTGTCACTCTCTTTTTTTCTGCACCATAATCTTTGACCCTGCGAGTTATATCTTTCACTTGAGTTTCAGTCGGATCGAACCCAGCATCTCGTAAATACATTCTAACCGCATGAGTCCCTGTGTGTTTTCCAAGGACAAATTGACGTCTAGCACCAACCATTTCTGGAGTCATCACTCCCGGTTCAAACGTATCTGAATTTTCTATTACTCCCGCGGCGTGAATCCCACTTTCATGACTGAATGCGTTATCTCCTACAATTGCTTTGTTTGGAGGTGTAGCTATTCCACTTATGTCTTCCACTATTGATGAAAGCTCCATAATCCTACTCGTGTCTATCCCCAAATCTGCATTATATACTGCAATAGCCGCCATAACCACCTCTTCATACGCCGCATTACCTGCCCTCTCCCCAATGCCATTCACGGACACTTGAGCTTGATTCGCCCCTGCTTCAAATCCCGCCAATGCATTGGCAGTTGCCAATCCAAAATCATCATGTGTATGGACATCTATGTATGCATCTGTATGTTGTTTTACAAAACGAATTAAATCCCCAAACCTTGTTGGAGTAGCGACTCCACACGTATCTGGGATGTTAATCCAATCTGCACCAACTTCTGTCACTGCCTCCACCACTTCTCCTAAGAATACTAAATCTGTCCTCGTAGCATCCATCGGAGAGAACATACACTCCACTCCTGCATCTTTTACAAGTTTAACCGACTCTATTGATTTTTCTACAACTTCCTCTCTAGTCGAGTGCATCGAATCTTCTATCTGCACGTCCGAAGTACTTGCAAAAACATGCACCATGTTGACCCCCGAATCAATTGCTGATATGATGTCACCT
>CAWVSQ010000075.1:0-4203 GCA_963933005.1 uncultured euryarchaeote | reverse complement strand
CTAGTAGTGATGATAGTCATAATTTTGGCCCAGTTCAAAAGTCTGCCATTCTTGGAAAAATAATAGTTAATTAATCGATAACTCCCTCTATCCAACCTAGTGAAGTTCATCATCCACCGCACCAAACCATAATTCATAGGTATCATTTCATGTATACACCCCGGGGGAATATTTTTGAATAAAATTGACCGCTCAATTCTAAAGTTCGTCGTGATGGCCCATGCAACCGTGCATATATTTGAACTTTCTATTCCCATTTTTGTAGCCATCTGGCTCTTCGAATTCAATACCACCCCTGCCATCATTGGTCTCACTGTCACTGTAGGGTATGGTCTATTTGGCTTGGGTTCTCTTCCTAGTGGAATTCTAGCAGATCACGTTAGTTCTAAAAAGTTGATTTTGCTATGTTTACTTGGCATGGCATCATCGTTCTATCTATTAAGTATATCTTCAAGTTTGATCACCATAGCATTGGCATTATTTTTATGGGGATCTGCCGCTAGTATCTATCACCCAACTGGACTTTCTCTAATCAGTAGAAAGGTCAAATCTATAGGGACAGTTTATGCTTATCATGGCATTGCGGGTAATATTGGAACTGCAGCTGGACCTATTGCAACCATATTGTTACTAGCATATTTCAATTGGAGACATGTAGCGGTAATTTTAGCCACTCTCTCTTTGCTCGTAGCCATTTTTTCTTCCCGAATAAAAATTGAAGATACATTTTCAGGCCCCTTGGACACCAAAAATCTTGCATCAAACGAAACTCTACAACAAACCTCACGCAATATCAAGTCCCTTCTGGCTGGTGTTTTTTTATTAATATTCATATTAGTTGTTTCTTATGGGTTTTATTACCGAAGCATACTCACATTCCTTCCTGTAGTGCTATCTCTCCTCCAAACTGATCCTATCTCTTTGATTGGATTTTCCTTTGCTTCTTCTGACTATTTCTACGCTGGCATCTTGATAGTCGGCGCACTGGGTCAATACGTAGCAGGAAAAATTTCAGACCGTTTCAAACCCGAGCTGCCTCTTCTTATTGGCTACTCCGCTCTTGCATTATTGGCTCTACTCTTTTTACCCGCTGTCCAGTCCGGGATAATAATATTTGCACTACTTGGGGTGGCATTAGGATTTTTCCTTTTCTACATCCAACCCTTGCAAGCCACTTTAATTGGTCTCCACACACCCGAAAAAACACGAGGACTATCTTTTGGGATCACGTTTACAGGCGTTTATGGAATTGGTGCAATTGGAGCTGCAGTCGCAGGAGTAATTTTAACATATTTCAATCCATTGGTCCTTTTTACCACACTCGCTGTAGTGATGTTATTTGCATCTAGTCTCCTCATTTACATGATAAAAAAATCTAAATATCCCGACCTCGTTTCTTGATATCCTAATCGGAAGGAAGTAGTACTTCTGACTCATCTTTTTCTCAATGGAGCGTACCGATAGGAACTTTGCACTTATGCTTAGTTTTGCCCATGGGCTTGATCATTTTACCAGGCGACTCATCCCGCCTCTTATACCGATATGGGCATTTCTTTTTGGCACTCCCCTCTGGCAAATTGCACTCATACCTGCACTATTATTATTCGGAAGTGCTATCTTTCACATACCTGCTGGTATCATCTCCGACTCACGCGATCGAAGATATCTATTACCTTTCGGAACTGGCCTTCTTGGACTGAGTTATCTCTTATTTACCTTTGCTGCATTCAACTCCTTTCTAGATTTCACTACAGATATTTTCGGATATCCCTTTAATTCTAGATTACTAGTCATGATGCTAGCCATGTTCCTTGGGGGCATGGGTACTAGTGTTCTACACCCTACTGGGCTTCCACTCCTCACCACAAATATTTCTCCAGAGCTCAAAGGAAGGGCATATGGGATGTGGAATGGTGCCGCCAAATTTGGAGATGGACTTGGGCCTGCAGTTTTAGGCATATTGTTACTCTATATGAATTGGCCGCTGATTTTCATATTCTTTGGACTGGTCCATATTTTGTACGCAATTTTCTTGTTCATCTCTTTGGGAGACTACGACACTTCTCCTCCTATCTTTTCAGGAGATGCAACCCTCGAATCTTCAAATGTTTGGAAATCCGATCCCAGGATCTATACATACCCTCTATTAGCGGTATTGGCTTTCATATCTATCAAAGGGGTGGGGGACGATGGACTAGGGACTTTCATTCCCACTTTCATAGTTGAATTATATGGTTATACATTCGAAATTTTTGGAACTGTTATAACTTCAACCTCAACCGCTAGTTTGTATTATGCCGCAACTCTGATCTCAGCTGCATTCTTCTCTCTTTGGTGCGGACAACTCGTTGATAAATACGATCCAAAAACTATCTTAATCGTATTTGCTATAATCGGTGTGGTTCCCATTTTCGCCCTCGCCTTCATTGACTTATCTCCTGCGGCACTACTTTTAGTTTTAATGCTAATCGGAGCTTCCATTTGGGGGGCTGCTCCAGCTAGAGACGCTCTTATTAGTTCAATAGCCCCTCCTGAAATGGAAGGAAGGACGTTTGCATATTTATGGACTGGTGCCCTATTGTTTGGTTCTATATCTCCCATCCTCGTAGGGTACGTTGGAGATGTCGGTGGACTTAGAATTGCATTTGCAATCATAGCCATTTTCATAGCCCTGTCTGCACTACCACTCTTTTTGTTATATAGTAAGAACATATATCTACCTTCTAAATCTTAGTTTTCAACATATAATTTTCACATGAACTATAATTCTTCTAACTTTGCACTATTAATGGCCTTTACCCACGGAACAGATCATTTCGCCCGTAGGATGATCCCCCCTCTCATTCCTTTATGGGCATTAGTTTTTGGCGCCCCACTTTGGCAAATTGCCCTTCTCCCTGCAATACAAATATTCAGCACAGGACTATTTCAAATACCCTCTGGAATCATAGCCGATTCTAGCGATCGACGTATTTTGTTACCTTTAGCATTTGGAACTCATGGGTTTACCATGACATTATTTGCCATTGGCGCAACAAGTTCTTTTTTGGATTTCAATGTATTTCTTTTTGGACATTCATTCAACTGTAGACTCTTAGTTATGATGCTTGCTATGTTTTTATCTGGTGCCGGATCTAGTCTATTACACCCCGCTGGATACCCTCTCATAACGGCCAACATCCCTCCCGAGTCTAAAGGCAGAGCCTATGGCCTTTGGGGAAGCTCTGCTAAGTTTGGAGATGGACTTGGGCCTGCGGTTTTAGGTCTTTTATTAATCTACTCGGACTGGTCTGTAATTTTCGTTGGACTTGGTGTATTCCTACTCATCTACGCAGTCTTCCTATTCTCTGTCCTGAAAGAATACGACACACTACCGCCTGTTTCCAAAAATTCTTCCTCCAAATCTTTGACCTTCTGGCAATCCGACCCCCGATCTTATGTTCTCCCCATTCTAGCCATCCTAGCATATTTCTCTATCCGCGGGATCACTGCGGACGGTATTGGTGCCCTCTACCCCGCCTTTATCAATGAATTATATGGTTATACGTTCGAAATTTTTGGAACTGTTATAACTTCAACCTCAACTGCAAGTTGGTATTTCTCAATCCTTCTAATTTCTGCGGGGTTGAGCCAATTGGTAGTTGGGAAACTTGTAGATATGTATGACCCCCGATTGATCTTATTGGCGTGTGTTTTAACAGGGGCAATCTCCATAGCAATTCTAGCTATATTCGATCTCTCACCTTTCAATTTACTCTTAATCTCCATAGCAATTGGAGCAACCCTATGGGCCTCTGCACCTGCTAGGGATGCTCTCATCAATTCTATAGCCCCTTCCGAAAGAGAAGGAAGGACGTTTGCATATTTATGGACCGGTGCCTTAGTGCTCGGTTCCATCTCGCCTGTCGTCATTGGGTACGTAGGAGATATCGGTGGACTCCGACTCGGATTTTTATATTTGGTGTTTGTCCTTCTTATCTCTGGAATCCCCATCGCACTACTCTATAGCAGACGTATTTATACGCCATCTTCAGACCCACCATCTTAATACATAAAGTCCTCCTCCCTCTTCTGAATAAACCCGATCTGTTTTACATATGGGCGTACTTAGCCCCTATATGTTCGAAGCAGTACGTACCACACCTATGGGAAACTCCACTCTTTCCCGAATGGCAGCTACCGCTTCTGATTATGGATTCGATG
>CAWVSQ010000074.1:0-4268 GCA_963933005.1 uncultured euryarchaeote | reverse complement strand
TTTGCAACAAATACGTGGTGCAGACGAGTCTGAAACGCGTTTTTTTGTTTGCACCAAATGTGAGTATCGTTGGCGAGAGAATGACAATTAATTATGTATACTTTCTAGCAAAAGTCAGATATCCCGAATGCCCCACTCCCCTAGTTTGAGGCCTCGAACCGCGCACACCGAATTCTATTTCTCTCTGAACCGTGTCCATTGTTTTTATATCTGATAATCCTACCTTTCTCGCACATTCTACCACTTTTTTGGCACTCTCTATGAATGGGGAATATACTACCAAAACACCACCAACTCTGAGAATTTTTCTAGCATGTTCTACTACTATCTCTGCATTTCTCATATCCAAAGTTACCACACTGAATCCATTCAATACAGCCAAATCCTCAACCACGTCTTTCCCACGTATCTCTATCATTTCTTCAACTCCTGCCTTTTTTATGTTATTCTGAGCAACTTCGCAAAATTTAGGATTCTTTTCATATGTTATCACCTTTGCACCTATTTTTCCAAGACAAATCGATAAGATTCCAGTCCCAGTCCCGACGTCTAACACTAGATCGTTCGACCCAACACCTGCCATCCCTATGATTAACCCCACATCGCGCGGAAGTATTGGGGCACCCGTCCTTTCTAAATGACGAAATAGATCTGTAACTCTCGGCTCCATAACTGTAAATTTTTTACCGAGATGCGTTTCTATGGTATCTCCCATTTTCACATCTTCTGGAATTGATAGTACTCCCAGGTCTGTCCCAATCTCTTCACCAGGATGGCAAAGATACTCTCTATTCTCTCCAACTACTAGCACTATCACTTCAATCTGTATATTGCAGCAGCAAGATCTCCTTCAGTAGCTTCAATCGATTTTCGAGCCGTTTCTTCATCAACATCTGATTTTTGCATTACCATCTCAATATCTTCTTTAGATATTTCTGTTACATTGTCCATTGCCCGATCATTTCCTCCCATTTCTGGATCTCCTACTATCTGATATGTTTTTTGACCCCTAGCCTCCATTTTTGTCACTTCTACGTCTTTAAATATCAGCTTTTCACCATTCAATAGTGTCATCACGACATCTTCTACTTCTAACTCTTCTAGTTCAATCCCCATCTGTTCCATCATCTTTTTCATTTTTCGAGGGTTTAGACCCCCACCGCTAAACATACTCGACCACATGTCTTGTCAAAACAAAAATATGGCGCTCGGAATTTTATTCCAATTGGCCATCTCTGACCTTCACAGCAACACCTCTATGGAAATCTAACATGGCATCGGCACTCATTTTTGCCCTTCCTACAGCTAACAAGCAGTCGGTTTCCCCCACCACGACTACCTCATCCTTTGGCCTAATGTCCGGGTCCACCTCTACCACAAATTTTGCAAATGCATTTTTTCCGTCTCTAATATATTCTTCTGATTCTTTCCCAACCACGACTCTGTATGCCGGAAATTCAAGTGATTTTATAATCCTTTTTCCACCCCCTATCCCCAGCGAAAGTCTTCCACCTTTGGTATACGTTGCTATGTACTCTTCCTCCGAATGAATTTGACGGGCCCTACCCGTTCTCGACCTTTCTATTCTCATCTGACCTGTAAATAGCCCCTCTCCCGCACCTTTTCCAAACTGATAATCTGCAATATTTTTAAGATCAAGTAACCATTCTTCATCACTTTTTTCTTCCATGATCTTTCTCATATCGTTATGGTATACTCATATTTCTTTGGAAAAGACTATTTCCTTATACGTCTTACTCGATTCAGCTTAAATCAAATACTTCCCTGAGTACTTACCATGACTTCTCTAAATCTGACCGGTGTTTTCCCCGCCATGTCCACCCCATTTTTCGACGATGGATCCATCGATTTTGGTCAGCTAGCACACGATACCAAACGATTAGAATCATCTGGAGTCGATGGATTGGTCCCCACTGGATCCACTGGTGAAAGTGCAACTCTCTCTCACGATGAACATGTAGAAGTGGTAGAGTGTGTAGTCGAGGCTGTCAAAAATATTCCAGTTATTGCTGGAACTGGGAGCAATTCTACCAGTGAAGCCATAGCCCTTTCTAGACGATCTGTAGACGCAGGTGCAGACGCAATACTTTTGATTTCTCCTTATTACAACAAACCCGAGCCCGCCGGAATGGAAGCCCATTTTCTAGCCATCGCAGACGCAATCGACATACCCCAAATCATTTACAACGTACCTTCTAGAACTGGACGGAATATAGCATTAAAAACAACTAAATCACTCGCATCTCATGATAACATTGTTGGGTATAAGGCAGCTAGTGGCGATCTAGGATTTATATCTCAAGTAATCGAAAGTACTAGGGGCGAACATTTTAACATTTTATCTGGGGACGACGAGATGACCCTTCCAATACTGTGTCTTGGTGGATCTGGTGTTATTAGTGTTGCAGCCAACATAGCACCAGAACTAACTTCTGATATGGTGTGGTCCATTTTACCTGGGGACCGGAACAATTTCCCTCATGCATTATCTCTCAACCGAAAATTGTGTCCCATTTTCCGTGGATTATTTATTGAATCGAACCCGATACCTATCAAAGAAGCAATGCATCTGAAATATGGTTCACCACCCCATCTTAGATTGCCCCTGTCAAGAATTTCTGATTCTAATCGTCAAAAACTTCTTGACCTTCTAAGTGATTTAACAGAATTAGAGCATACCCTATGAATATAGCAGTAACTGGAGCAACAGGACGCATGGGCAAATCTGTAATTGAAGAGATACTTCAAAGAACGGATTCAACCACCGTGTCCTTTGCCACTTCCCAAAAAAATCAGAACGAACTTCCAAACCATTTATCCTCAGTCGAATTTCCAATCTGCACTCCTCTTGATTTTTCTTCCCAACTCCAAGAATCAAATCCAGATGTGATCATTGATTTAACAGTCCCCGAAGCAAGTTTATTTTTTGCTGAAAACGCAGCAAAATTCTCAATTCCCATTGTTATCGGTACTACTGGATTCACGGAGGAACAATTAAACGAGCTACATACACTCAGTGATGAAATTCCCATTCTCTTTGAAGCTAACTTCTCTAGAGGAATCGCAGCATTACATCTCGCAATTGATTCCATCTCTGGAATCTTATCCAATTACGACGTTGAGTTAACTGAAACTCACCATAACAAAAAAATAGATGCACCCAGCGGAACTCTCATATCTCTCTTAGATACTATCGGAAAATCCCGCTCAAATTTAGATCCTACATATGGTCGATCTGGTATTAATGAGCGCAAACCAAATGAAGTCGGAATCCATTCTGTACGGGCAGGTAACATTCGCGGATCCCACGAGGTACTTTTCGCTGGAAATGATGAAATGATCACTTTAAAACATCAAGCAGAAAGTCGCGGGGTGTATTCCTCGAGCGCTATAGATTCTGCAATTTGGCTTTCTAATCAGCCACCCGGTTGGTATGGATTTAAGGATGTATTGGGGGTCCCAACATGAGCCTCAAAAATAATATCTCTGCTCTATGGGATCAGCAAACATCCGGGGAACTAACTTCCGAAAATTGCACCGAAGAAGACATAGTCACCCTCGATGAATTTCTTGACTCTCTCGAGTCTGGATCAACCAAAGCCGCAGAAAAAAAATCTGAAGAATGGGAGGTAAACCATTGGGTCAAACATGGAATTTTATTAAACTTCTCTCTCAGGAAAAAGAACCCTATCGTTTATGGGGACATTGTTTACAATGATATTTTGCCCCTCGCTGATACTTCTACCTTTTCCCAGAAGGGAACTCGAAACACCCCTTCTGCAACAGTCATCAGACGTGGAGCTCATATTGGTTCTAATGCAATTTTGATGAGTCCTTGTTTTGTCAACATAGGTGCGTCAATTGGCGATGGGACTCTTGTTGACTCAAATGATGTGGTTGGCTCCTGCGCTCAGGTAGGGACTAACGTTAAACTCGGAGCGAATGCAGTTGTAGGCGGGGTATTGGAACCTGTAGAATCTTCCCCTGTTATTATAGAAGATGATGTTTCCTTAGGATCTGGATGCCGCGTGACTAGTGGATTCGTAGTCGGGGAAGGTTCTATCGTGGCAGAAAACACCCTTCTAACTCCTAGAATTCCTGTCTATGATCTAGTTTCGGAAGAAATTATTTATGGCCATCTTCCCCCAAATCGCCGCGCATTTACTCGGTTTGTACATTCTGATGTCGGAAACCATCCTTTGTTCAAAGGAGGCGGGGCGTTGAAACCCGCAGTTGTGGCACTAGCT
>CAWVSQ010000073.1:0-4278 GCA_963933005.1 uncultured euryarchaeote | reverse complement strand
CCACGAACCAACGGCGTCATATTTAGATTTTTCTCCTGGGATTATTGAGCAACCTGCAGATGGTATTACTATTATCAGCATCCAGGGATTTCACTTTGAAGGAAAAGGCAGCACGAAAAAGCCCGCAAGACTAGTTGCAGTTGATTCTGTTGGGAATGTATTGTGGGTTCATAATGGAAGTTCCGTTGGAGCAAGATGGTTCTATGACGCCGATCCACTTCCCAATGGGAATATTTTCGTAGTAGCAACAGATCCCGATGGAACTCTTTTTTATGAGCTCGATTCCCAAGCTGGAAAACTAAATTGGATCCATCGGCTGCCTCTCATCGATACTCATGACGCGGATCTAATTGGAGATGATAAAATCCTAATAGCAAACATGAGGAATTACAACACTTCTACGAATCTAAACGATGATCGTTTGCTTATTTTTAATATGACCACCGAATCATTTGACTGGGAATGGAAATTCAGAGATCATGGTTTTCAAAAACGTGGCGGTGGGCGCTATTCTGAAGATTGGACTCATGTCAACGATATTGATCTAATTGATGAACGATACGTTATGGTGTCTATCAGGAATTTTGATCAAATCATTCTCATCGACCTGCTATCTGACGAGATCGTCCTAACATTAGGGGAGGACGGGCAACATAAGACTATGTATGAGCAACATAACCCCCAATATTTGCTCTCTTCTAAAAATCTTCCAACCATCCTCGTAGCCGACTCTGAAAACGATCGGGTAGTCGAATACGAGTATTCTGACAATACTTGGGAACCAACTTGGAAATTATCTGGAAATTTCTCTTGGCCTCGCGATGCGGATAGATTACCAAACGGAAACACCTTGATCACCGATTCTCTCAATCACAGAGTAATAGAAGTTACTCCCCTTGGAAAAATTGTATGGGAAGTTCGTTCTCCTTGGGGCCCCTATGATGCAGAAAGACTCTCTCTTGGAGACGAGGCATCTGGATCTACTCTTTTAACATCTCGAGATATGGGTGTCCTAGGTAGCTATCAACTTCAGGAAAATCATCCCGAGAACGAATTCAAAAAACGTTCGTTTAAAGAAACACTCACCACGACATTCGAAGGAACATTTTTAGACCAACATGTGACTAATTTCGCCACCCGCTGGGCACACATAGCACCCTGGATTTACCCAGTTTGGATGTCCGATTGGGATTTCGCTGGGATCGTATCTGCTATATTTATTCTATTTTGTTGGCTCTCTGCAGAACTTGTACTCCGAAGAAAAATCATCATCGCGTATGTACGACATAAGCTTGATATAATCCCATTTCAGCCCCGGAATTAATTCATATATTTGTTGGGAATCTCAACACACCTGCTATGCCACCGAAAGCATGTAATAATTGATTTCCTTCTTCAAAATCAGTACTAACAAATTCAATTTCTGTCCCTCTGTACTCTGCAAGCTCAATAAGATGTTTCACCACATCTCCTCGTTCAACAAGCTCTACCTTTTCTCCACATTCTGAACAAGTTTTCTCTACTTTTTTCGAACGTGTATCTATTAGCTCATAACTTTGGTGCCCGTTCCCACACACAATATTTACAACATCTTTTCTAAGATCTGAAGAAATTAGAAGTTTATCGACAGCACCCATAATTAAATTCTCGCGCGTTGGAATGAACCCATAAGTCGCTTTCTCCCCTTGGTGAAGTTCTTTGAAAAAACGATTCACAGCCACTTTTTCCTTAACAATAGCTGCATCAGCCAACACGTCACTAGCAGCATTTACCAATTCACTCAAACCAGATTCATCAGTATACGATATGTCGAATTTTCCTAATACCTTTTCACGAAGTTCATGATGCAAATAATTCCCATCTAGGAACTCATCCTTTGTTGGAGACGGTCCGCCAACCAATATCCCATCCAATTCGTACCTATCCGGGACAAAAAGGTCTCCCGCCAATCCAGCTATCTCTCTATAAAATTGATCTATTGCTTCCAACCGGAGTCGATGAAATCTTTGAGCAGATTGTCCACCTTTACGTTGTTTCCCCGGTACACGTGAGGTTGTACCTTTTACAGGTTCAATTCTTTTTCCTTTTAACCACCCAACATGTGCCTCTCTTCGATCTAATACTAGTAATCCATACAATCCGGCGTCGGCCAACATATCTCTAAGTGGTTCTGTTAAAAATGTAGAATCACAATGATAACGAAATGTTTGAATGGGTTGAGGGGGACTCTCGAAAATTTCTGTAACCATGTCGGTTTGGCCACTACCTATATTCACAGCACCTGAAAACAAAACCATTCCATTTGCAGGTGGTTTCTTATAGTACCTAAGGTGCGCTCGAATAGATGCCAACGCATTTGTCACATTAGTGCGCGTGTCCTTCGATTTAATATTTGCAGCTTGTGAGTGCTCCTGCGTGACATGCGACACTACATCGTAAATCTGCTTATCTTCTGGGATATAAATCGTCACTAGTTGAGTGCCCGAACCTGCATATTCTTCATAATCTTCAAGCAACCGTTTGAATTCATACTTACGTTTGTCGAGATCAATCGGCATATCCGCTTTTTTGTCCATTAATCCCTCTAACTTTTCATCTCGTAAGTAAGTATTGACACAGATTCACACTCTTTCTTAATATATTTACATTGAATCTGGAGATTCAATCCCAACCAAGTATAATGAATTTGACATAGTATTCTTTGCCGCAGTCACCAACGACAAGCGCGCCGCCATTAATTCAGAATCTGTCCCCTTCAACACAGGACATTCTCGATAAAACCTATTGAATTTTTCTGCCAATTTCTGCGCATAAGTTATAATATGATGAGGTTCTAGTGCCTCTGCAGTAGACGAAACAACAAGCGGAAATCGAGAAATTTCATGTAAAAGATCTAGTTCTTCTTTAGAACTAAGTAATGCACTATCCACCTCTCGAATATCCAAATCTTGTTTCGCCAATATCCCGCAACAGCGAGCATGGACATATTGCATATATGGTGCACCTTGTTTCTCAAAACTTAGTGCATCGTCCCAGCTAAATGTTATCCCTTTACCTGGTTGGGTGGCTACAATTCCACATCTAATCGCACCGATTCCAACTTGCCGCGAAATACGATCAATATCCGAATCTTTTAATTCAATTTCCCTAACCCTGGTACCTTCACGCTTCATAACTTCCTTTCTAGCCCTTACCACCGATTCATCGAGCAAATCATCCAGGTTAATACCTGTGCCTTTCCGGGTGCTCATCCCGCCTTCCGGGAGATTTACCCACGAATAGAAAACCTGTCGAATCCTACTAGTATCTGCTCCCAAAAGTGACAAAGTTTTCACCAATTGTTCGGCCTGTAATTTATGATCTTCTCCAAGTATTGTAACAATTTTATTTGCCTTATTAAGTTTCCATTCATGGTAACATAAATCCCTAGTTGTATACAGTGAAGTCCCATCTGACCTAAGGAACACTAATGGTTTTTCTTCCCCTGGAATGCCAAGTTTCCAAGCCCCATCTTCTAGGAATGCATCTTCTAAATCTTTCAAACGATCTACCATCTCCTCAACCGAACCATCTTGGATAAATCTCGTTTCTCGAACAAATTCGTCAAATTCAACAGAAATACGGGATAAACATTCTTTCATTCCTTCCAATACCATTTCCGTTATCGAAATTAACCTCTGACGTATCTCTTCATCCCCTGATTCTATTTTTCCCAAAATATCCGCTATTTCAAACTCAGCAATATTTCTATCCTCTGCAGAAGCCTCCTCCAAATACGAATTTGATAGCTGATAATACCGAACTATGTCATAATCCCCTCTATCTTTTTTTAAATCCACTAATTCCTCTTCACTAAATTTTTCAAATGCCCATATCAAAGTTGCAACTTGTTTCCCAGAATCATTTACATAATATTGCCTCTCTATTTGATATCCTGCAAAAGATAAAATTCGGGATATAGAATCTCCTATAATTGGGTTACGAGCACGTCCAACATGGACTGGACCTGTTGGATTGGCACTAGTATGTTCTATGATTATTATTTCTTCCCTATCTTCACACTGGCCATAACTTTCTATCTGAGCTTCTTCCAAAGTTTCTTTAAAATATCTATACGACGGAACAAAGTTTATGTATGGCCCCTCTGCGTAAACCCTATCGACATATTGAAAATTTTCTGAACCTATTAATTCGGCAATTATTCCTGCAACTTCTACAGGAGATTTTCCCATTTCTTTCTGAACACGATATGCAATATTAGAGGCTAGTATCGCCTCT
>CAWVSQ010000072.1:0-4427 GCA_963933005.1 uncultured euryarchaeote | reverse complement strand
AGCTTATCCGAACCCGAACTAGCGCGTCACTACACCCGACTCTCTCAAATGACCTATGGGGTCGATAGTGGGCCCTATCTCCTAGGAAGTTGCACTATGAAGTACAATCCCAAATTCACCGAAGATGTGGCTGTGCTACCTGGTTGTTCTATACACCCCGACAGAGAACCTCATACTATCCAGGGAACTCTAGAAATTTTACATACTCTCCAAGAACATCTAGCAACCATTGGCGGAATGGACGCAGTAACACTACAACCTCCTGCAGGTGCATCTGGAGAATTCACTGGCATTCTAATTATCAGGGCTTTTCATGAATCCCGTGGAGATTTTTTACGTAATGAAATTATTATACCTGAAAGTGCACACGGAACTAACCCCGCAAGTGCAGCATTGGGGGGCTATAACACAATTGAAATTCCCAGTAATGAAGAAGGGAGAGTTAACATAGAAGCACTTCAAGCAGCTCTTTCTGAAAACACTGCAGCGTTAATGTTAACCAACCCTAATACTCTTGGTCTATTCGAATCCGAGATAGAACTCATCGCATCAATGGTGCACGATATGGGTGGATTACTTTACTATGATGGCGCAAATCTAAATGCCCTTTTAGGACGTTCTCGTCCTCGTGATATGGGTTTTGATATTATGCATTACAATGTGCACAAAACTTTCGCAACACCTCATGGGGGCGGCGGCCCCGGGGCAGGACCTGTCGGGGTAGTATCAAAACTTGAAAGTTTCTTACCGGCACCCATCGTAATAAAAACCAAATCTGGATTCGATTTATTCACCCCCGAAAACAGCATTGGAAAAGTACATGGATTCTATGGCAATTGGCTATGTTTGGTAAAAGCACTTGCATACATCCTTCGACTCGGCGATAGTGGTCTTCTAGATGCTAGTGCAAAAGCAGTTTTAAATGCAAATTACTTGGGTAGTAAAATTCAATATGAAATTCCATTTCGACCATTTTACCATGAATTTGTTGCTAGTTCTGGAGAACAAGACGCAGCAGAAGTTGCCAAACGATTGTTGGATTATGGAGTGCATCCACCTACTACCAAATGGCCCCTAATAGTATCTCAAGCTTTGTTAGTAGAGCCCACAGAATCTGAAAACAAGACAACTTTGGACCAAATCGCAGCTTCGTTCAACAAAGTTTCAAGTGAAGATCAGTCTACTCTAAAATCAGCCCCAAATTCAACAACTGCGGGAAAAATTGACCAAACTACTGCAGCACGTTCTCCCATTTTATCTTGGCATTCTCTCGATCCATCTTTATGAGCGAAATCATTCCAATCTTCTCCCGATATGAACCCCTCCTTGAGGATTATTCTAAATTCTTAGATGTATGTAACACTCCCCTCCCCTATGTCGTCCGAATAAACACAATTAAAACAACAATACAAAAATCTATTTCTGCCTTTTCTGACCTCTCCCTAGATGTCACCCCTTGCGATTGGAACCCTCTTCTTTTTCAGACGACTAGTTCTCTTGGTAACACTCTGCCATATTTACTTGGGTGGCTCCACGGGCAAGAAGAAGTGTCTTCAATACCCCCTCTTGTTCTCGACCCACTTCCTGGAGATATAGTCTGGGACGCCTGTGCGTCTCCAGGGTCAAAAACATCGCAATTAGCTGCTCTTATGGATGATACGGGATTCATCATCGCAAACGATTCCAACCTACGAAGGATGCCCGCATTAAGATCCAATCTTGAAAGGTTGGGAGTCACCACCGCGGCAGTTACTCATTCAGATGCGAGACATTTTTCATTAAAACCCTTTGATTTCAATACCTTTGATTCGGCTATAGTAGATGTCCCTTGTTCCGGAGAGGGAACCATTCGAAAAAACCCCCGGGCTCTTCAAAAATGGTCACTTAAAAAACTGTTTTCCTTGCAAAAGCTACAAATTCCTATCTTAAGAAGAGCAATCAGTTTAGTCAAAAGTGGCGGCACCGTTGTTTATTCTACTTGTACCTTTTCACCTGAAGAAAATGAAATGGTTGTTGATAAAATACTTTCCGAAGGAAATTGTACTATTGTGCCTTTCGAATTGCCTATAGTTTCCTCTCCTGGATTAATCGAGTGGGAAGGGAATCAATTCAATTCCTCACTTAACCTTTGCAAAAGAATTTGGCCAAATCAAAACAACACTGGGGGATTTTTCATAGCAAAATTAGAGGTAAAATGAATTCTAAATCTACAACTTTTGATCTATTACCTCCCGACACTACATGTCCCGGAAATCAAACTTCGGTCACAAGATCAGAACTCCTAGAGTTTTGGCACGATCGATTTGAAATCTCTCCAAAAATATTTAAAGAATATACCTTTTGGGAGAAAGGACATGGAAAAATATGGGCTTTCAAAGGCAATTTATCAAAGAGTATTCAAGTAGAGGCCCTAGGAATTCGATTCACTACCACTAATCAAAAGAGTTGGAAACCTACTACAAATTCTGTACAAGTATTTGGCCACCACGCTCGCAAAAATATTTTATTATTGTCCTTCGATCAGGTCTTACAATTTGTCCAGGGAATGCCTTTGGATGTGGATTTGGATAGCACATCTGGATATGTTATAGTGCGTGGAAATTTATCTGGCCATGACATTCAAATAGGAGTTGGACTTTACTCCAATGGGATTCTACACTCCCAGATACCCAAAAGTAGACAATTACACCTCTCTTGACTTTTCAGTCTATTCTATGGACATTTTCAAGTCCCCTGCCTTCTCAAATTCCTCTAAAGAAATCTCAAAAACGGTATTTGTTTTAATCTTTTCATTTGGTCCAATTTCTATTACTTCTGTTTTTTGTTCTTTCACTCCCTCCACTTCTACCACTATAATTAATCTACCGACCCGGGGTGCCCTTCCCTCATTTATTACTGTTGTATCTACCACAAGTTTTCCTTCAGACGTAGCATTTATGCCAAAATCTTCTACTCTCACTAATTTTTGTACTCGACGATCAGATGTAGGCGCGCTTCTACTATCATCTGCTGGTAGAGTACCTTGCGTCATCACACAACCCCCTAGTATAATTGGAATCATTATCATCTTTGAGAGAAACAAACGTCTTTGCATTTATACTCTATCAATGTTCTCAAGCAAAATCAATCTTGAGGAATTCTTGTCACAATATCTTTATAATTCCACAACAACTCTTACTCCATATGTCTAATCCGTCAGAACAACACATCAGAAACGATTCTGAATTGGACACAAATGAATCAGAAAACACTCACCATTCTGGCACAGACTCAGAACTAGATATCTTATCATCTTCTCTCGACGTAATACTACAAAATAATTTTGGACATGATCTTGATGCACCCATCTTCTCCTTACCAAACAAGGCAAAATTGGATCTAATCACCGACGAATTGACACAACACCAAGCTTCAGCAATTGAATTGGAATCAGTTCTCCAACGTGCCCATGCAGATCACCAAAATTATAAAAAAAGAAAACAGAAACAATACGAATCAGATAAACTGCGATCAATCGAAAACATCTTATTCAGATTGTTTGATCTACGTGAAAGCTTGGTTCTCCTCTCTGAACAATACCAAAACGAAGATGCTATTTCAAGTGTAAAAGCAATATTGGCAAATTTAGACTCTACTCTGTCTTCTTCCAATGTATCTCTCATAACTCCATCTCCTGGGGACCCCGTAGATCCTTACACCCACGAAGTTTTCTCTAGTGTCGAAGGGTCCCAATCTCCTGGAACCATTGAATTTATTCACCGAATTGGATACTCTGCCGGATCCAAAATTCTGAGACCGGCTCAGGTATCTATTAGTTCTGACCCTTCTGAAGTTCAGTGAATTAGTAACCTTTAATGGGACAAAAATAGTATTTCATCCCACATGACAAGCAGTAAGATCATTGGTATTGATTTGGGAACCACTAATTCTGCATTTGCAGTAATGGAATCTGGAGATCCTGAAATCATAGTAAATGCAGAAGGAGACCGAACTACACCTTCTATTGTTGCTTTTACCTCAAAAACGGAACGACTTGTTGGGAGACCTGCAAAAAATCAAGCAATACAAAACCCAGAACGAACTATACGTTCGATAAAACGTCACATGGGCGACGAAAAATATTCAGTTACTATCGATAAAAAAGATTATTCCCCAGAACAAATTTCTGCGATAATTCTGCAAAAAATAAAACGCGATGCAGAAGATTACTTGGGCGAACCTGTGACCCGGGCAGTTATAACTGTACCTGCATATTTCAATGACGCCCAACGCCAAGCAACAAAGAATGCCGGAGAGATAGCAGGCTTTACAGTTGAGAGAATAATCAATGAACCAACTGCGGCTGCAATGTCTTATGGGATTGGAGATTCCGAAGACAAAACAATTCTAGTTTTTGATTTAGGAGGTGGAACATTTGATGTTTCAAT
>CAWVSQ010000071.1:0-4431 GCA_963933005.1 uncultured euryarchaeote | reverse complement strand
GGGATGATGAAAGGCCAGAACTAATCTCCAATGCGTATGCAGATTACATGCTAGATCGGGTTGTAGATCCAAAGGAAGGGATATATGCGCTATTGGTACTTCCATATCAAGACCCAGAACGTGCAGTCGAACTAATTGATAGGTGTGGTAGCGAAAAGGGATTTGCAGGTGCCTGTATGATTTGTGGAGGGCCAGAACCACCATTTGGAAATAGAAAATACGATGGGATTTATGAAGCTTGTCAGGATGCAAAACTGCCACTAGTATTTCATGCGGGAGGGGCGAGTTTAGATTATTTCTATATCAAAGGGTATGAAAAATTTATAGAAACACATACACTTGGTTTTTTATGGAGCAATATGTCCCAATTGGTGAGCATAGTTATCCAAGGGGTTGCAGAAAAATTTCCGGGACTCAAAATTGTGTTCCAAGAATCGGGGATACTATATGTGCCTTCGTTGATGGCACGCTTAGATGCAGAATATCTTAAGCGTGCTTCAGAAGCACCGATATTAACAAAGAGACCATCAGAATATATGTCTAATTTTTACTATGGTACACAGCCTTTGGATGAACCAAAAAGTACAGAATATTTCCAGAGTGCGATAAAAGAATTGGGTGGCGCGGGTCAATTGCTATATTCTTCAGACTATCCTCATTGGGATTATGATCCCCCAAGTGCGATTACAAGTATACCTTTCCTAACAAGAGAAGAAAAAGAACTCATACTAGGGAAAAATGCCCAGAAGGTATTTGGAATATGACTGAAAAAATAAAGGTGTGCCATAGAGGTGAATTGGAGTTGGATTCTAGAAAAGTGATATCTGTAGAAAAAGGAAGAGAAATAGGAATTTTCAATGTTGATGGGGAGTACTACGCGGTGGAAAATGCATGCCCCCACAGAGGTGGTCCAGTATGCAGTGGTCAAATTCAGAAAAAAATTAAAGCAGAATGGAAAGGTCCCGGGAATAGAATTGAAGAGACACTTTCTTCAATTCCAACAATAGCATGTCCATGGCATGGGTGGGAATTTAAGCTTGAAACTGGAGAGCATATTGGAGATTCAAAAATTTATGTGAAAACATATGAAGTGGTAGTAGAAGATGATAATGTATATGTAATATGCTAGTAGAATGATAGATTGAGATGAAGGATCAAAAACTGCCAGATGTACAGGCTGCAAAACCTGAGATAGAGGTGGGATTGAATAGAGTGGGCGTTAAGGGAGTAAAAAAACTCGTAGAAATAGAACGGGGAGGAAGTAGGCCATATGTATTGATGGCCACATTCGAAGCTTTGGTTGACTTGCCAGGATTTAGAAAAGGGGCAGACATGAGTCGCAATATGGAAGTGATAGACGAAATACTTGAGACTGCGACTCAAAAAAAGACACTACGAATTGAAAACATATGCAAAGAAGCTGCAGATTTATTGCTTAATAAGCACGATTATACTACTCGTGCGGAGGTGAGTATGGAGGCTGAATTTGCCATTCGAGAAGAAACTCCAGTGACGAAAAAAAGAACGCAAAATACCGCGATTATAATTGCAAAGGCGGTGACAGGTGGAGGGGATGAATATGAAGAGATAGGGGCTAGAGTGACTGGAATTACCGTGTGTCCGTGTTCAAAGGAGATGATGTCTGAAAGGGCAAAAAAGAAACTAGCTAGTTTGGGACTTGGGGAACAGGAAGTTCAAGAATTTTTAGAGGAGATACCACAGGCAGGGCATTCTCAAAGGGGGCATGCAACTCTTAAAATAGAGAGTGAAAATTCACCTGAAATAAATGTGATTGAATTGATCGAAATAGCACGGGAGAGTATGAGTGCAAAGATTTTTAATTTGGCTAAAAGACCAGATGAAGATTATATGACATATCATGCGCATCTTAATGCTAAATTTGTAGAAGATTGTGTAAGGAGTATGGCAAAAAAAGTGGTTGACAGATTTGAGGATATAGAGGATGAAGTGATCGTTACAATGATCCAATCTAACGATGAATCAATACATCAACACGATGCTTATGCAGAAAGGATTGCTACAATGGGGAGTTTACGGAAGGAAGTCGGAAAAATATAACCATGGTTAGATATCGATGGGTGATATTATTGGGAATACCACTAATAGATATTTTTTTATTGATTCGAGTGGCAGAGATGGTGGGTCTATTTGTTACAGCATCTATTGTAATTGCGACTGCATTCATAGGGCTACTATTAGTACGATCTGAGGGGGCACATACAATACAAAAATTACTCGAAAGGCTTGAAACTCGAGAAAGCCCTGCGGACCAGATTATAGATGGAATTTTCATCATAGTGGCAGGAGTGTGTTTGTTGACCCCAGGTCTGGTGACAGATTTGATAGGATTCATACTAGTATTGCCACCAACGAGATATCCAATACGAATCTTGGTGAAAAGATGGATGGAACAAATGATCCAAAATAAATCTTCGTTCGGGGAGAATATTTATATAATTAAAAGAGAAGAATGAGAGAGTCAATATTAGTCGAATGGAGAAGAGAAAGTTTTAGGATGTTGACTCCCTATCTCGACGCACCGAAGAGGTTTCTGGGCCAATAGCTTAACCAGGTAGAGCGCCACTCTGATAAGGTGGAGGTTCCCGGTTCAAATCCGGGTTGGCCCATTGTTTTTCGTTCGGAGGATGAGGTTAAGAAGTTATTTGATAGCATGGGGTAAATAGGCATACATGGATGAAAAAAGACCTATGAAAAATACACCAGAAGAGGACTGGAAAAAAATCCTCACACAAGAAGAGTATCACGTTTTGAGGGAGAAGGGAACCGAAGCCCCATTTAGTGGAAAACATCTGAAAACAGAAGATGAAGGTACATTTACATGCGCAGGGTGTGGATCGAAGTTGTTCGATTCATCGACAAAATTCAAGTCTGGTACTGGATGGCCAAGTTTCATGGATGTAATAGAAGGGCGTGTAGATTTGTGCCAGGATGGAAGTCATGGTATGAATCGAATAGAGGTCACGTGTTCAAATTGCGGAGGGCACCTAGGACACGTATTTGATGATGGTCCAAAGCCGACGGGGAAACGATATTGCATCAATTCATTGTCGTTAAATTTTGAATAGCAGTTCAGAGGGATTAGAAGCACAGAGTAACGGAAAGTTAAAGAGTAGCAACGGAGGACTAAGAAGTAATGAGTATATTGGTTCCAATGCCACTGCTAGACGACTTTCTTGTCAATTATAATCTGGGCCAGGTGATATTGGCAATGTTCATCCTGTCACTTCCAGTTGGATTTGTATTCGGATCTAGAAAAATAACTGCAATAAATGTGATGATATTCGGATTATTGTTGACGATTGCTCCATCATTGGGAGGAGGAGACGTTTACTTTGGTTATTTGGGAATTATTTTACTCGTGTTGGGTCCAATGATATATTCGATTGCAAAATGATAAACATATTCGGACGAGAATTCCTTAAGATTAATTTTGCTTGAGAAACATTGATGGAGTAGATATGCAAAGACGATTGTTTCTTTCGAAGATATTAATGATCCCAATGGCACTAGTGGGTTGTATAGGGACACGAGGGGGAGATACACCAGAGGGCCAAAACGAACATGTTTTAGATCGGAAGGCAGGAGATAAGAGTATGGCAACAGAGGCTGTGTTACATACGACAAAAGGCGATATTAGGATAAAATTATTTGGGGATAAAGTCCCAAACACTGTTGGAAGTTTTAAGAAATTGTCAGAGATGGGATTCTACGAGAATATTCAAGTTCATAGAATAATTGCGGATTTTATGATCCAGACGGGGTGCCCTAGAGGAGATGGAACTGGAGGTCCATCTGACCAAGGGATGGATGGATATCCATTTGCTGATGAGTTCCATAAAGACTTGAGACATCATAAAGAGGGAATGGTGAGTATGGCAAATAGTGGACCAAATACGAATGGGTCTCAGTTTTTTATAACTCTTGCACCATGTGATTGGCTCGATGGAAAGCATGCAGTATTTGGAGAAGTAGTAGAAGGGATCGAAGTGCTTAGAGACATTGGGAGTGCTCCCACCAATCCACAAGATAGGCCTTTGGAAGAGATATTATTGAAAGACGTGACAATATTCGGCTAACGAAAGTCATTTTTCTGATAGGGAGTAAAGATATAGAGGGGAGGATAGCCAAGCCAGGCCAAAGGCGTCGGACTTAAGATCCGATCTCGTAGGAGTCCGCGGGTTCAAATCCTGCTCCTCCCACTTTTAAGTGCATATAGGAACCGCACACAATTCCTCTGTAATTTAGATGGCTCCTTAATATTATATAATCATCGGTATATTCCATTTTTGGAGGTTAATTGCTGATGGAGGCCAGATCTCCACACGTAGTCCCCACAACCCTACAGGGTCGAAAATTCTGGATGTTACATAGGGGTAAGAAGCCTGTGAA
>CAWVSQ010000070.1:0-4449 GCA_963933005.1 uncultured euryarchaeote | reverse complement strand
ATAGGACATTTGTGAAAGTGGGCTCTTTCACAATCCGAGATGTAATTGTCACTATGGTTCCATTTTCAGACTTTCTCAAATATGGTTCTGCTTCTCTAACCATTCTAACGACACTCATGACTAGTAACTCATATGATTCATACCAATCCCTATCTTCCGTTTCTCCAAAGCGCAAGCATGGGGGCGGACCTGCGTTTGTTACAAGGTGGTCCAACCTTCCAAACTTTTCAATAGCGATTTTAACCATTCCCGAAGCTGTCATTGGATCTTTTATATCTCCCTGGAAATAATGGACCTCTCCTACCGCAATTTTTTCTATCTTTTCCACTGCAGATTCTAATCTTTCTAAATTTCTCCCATTGATCACAACGTTTACACCTTCTCCAGCGAGGGCCATTGCAGATCCCAAACCCAATCCACTACTCGAAGCCATTATAATTGCCACTTCCCCCTGCATGTCCAATTCCATAATTCAACATAGCTTCGCATCCTCTGGGCTTATCTACATTGGTACTATGTGCCAATTCCCATTCGCAATAGGTAATCTTTAATCCCAGATTCTACATCAAATTTTGGTTCATATCCAACATCTTGTCTTGCTCTAGATATGTCTAATAGACAGTAAGTAGGTTGAATTTGTTCAAAGTAGTTCAAACCACCTTCAATTGTTAAAAGAGAATCTGGAAATAAATCTGCCAATGCCACTCCAAAATCACTTAATTTAACCACTCTTCCCGACCCGATATGGTATACTAAGTGTGGCAACCCCTTGGATCCAACAAGTCTAACAAGACCTTGTGCAATATCGGCATAATATACTAAATCATTCCTCTGATCCCCGCCCGTTACATGAACCTGTTTTCCCATAGCCGCACCTTCTATTAGCCGAGATATCAAATCTAGTTCCCCGTGACGTGGGCCCTTCCCAGGGCCCCAGGTCGACGAAAGACGAACTACGCTAACATCTACATTCTTATTCGCAGAATATGCTTGACAGTATTGTTCAACAGCCATCTTCGTCGTCCCGTAAACATTAACCGGATTCCTGTAGTGACTTTCTCCGACTGGCTCATACATGGGGTGTGCATATTGCCCTGTCATAGATCCCAACGCCCCCTTAGACGAAAGACAAACCACACGTTTTTCTGTATCTTGAACTGCATCCAAAATATTAAGTGTACCTCCCACATTGATTTTTTCGGCCCTATGGGGATCTTGCTCGCACGCTGGCGGGAGTATGGCAGCTAGATGTATCACAGCATCCACTCCCGAAACAGCATCTAAAACGCCCTCAGGATCTGTTATGTCTCCTTTGACAAAAGATACTTTATTTTGAGTAGGTGGGTCTACGTCAAACACTGTAACCTCGTCTCCCTTGTTAACTAATTCTTCAACCACAAACGATCCAATTGCTCCAGATCCTCCTGTTACTAATACGCGCATCATTGAACCACAAGCACCCTGTGCCTAAATTTTTACCCCTATTTTTAGTACCTTGTCTATATGGGGTAGGTTAAATCGCCAAACCTTCAAAAACTACACAAGAAACCTATTTTTAAATCTCCCTATGACCAAACTAAATAAAGAAGAATTTAGATTTGCCATCTTAATCACTTCCGTCCATGGGATGCAACATTTCTTTTTGAGACTTCTGCCCCCTTTAATTCCTCTCCTAGCAATTCAAACTGGACTTCCATTATGGAAACTAGGCTTATTAATCACCAGTCAATATGCTGGTTCTGCAGTAGGTCAGGCACCTGCCGGTATAATCTCTGATAAATACGATCGTCGCTTGTTTCTACCCTGTGGTATCGCTTTGGCAGGACTCGGCTATGCATTATTGATGTTCACTCCTTTATTTGGGGACTATAGTATCTCCATTTTGGGAGAGCCATTTCCTATCAAATTCATTTTTATGGCATCTGCATTATTTGTCAGTGGCATTGGAATGAGCGTTGTTCATCCTACGGGATATCCAATTATTTCTCGAAATGTTCGTGCAGAAGTAAAAGGAAAATTTTACGGTATGTGGGGCAGTGCCTCCAAGCTTGGGGATTCCATTGGTCCTGCAGTATTGGGTCTGCTTTTCTTATTCTTTGTTTGGACCGATATTCTCTTATTTTTGGGCCTTATCGGAATTGCTTATGCAATTATTCTTTATGTTGGACTTGGTAGTTATGACACTTCACCTCTCCTCTCTTCTGCCAACAAAAACCCTTCTAAAACGCAGACTTTCTCAAAATCGCTTCCACCACGAAGGCAATATATCTATCCCGTCCTCGCAGTATTTTCTTTCTTTACGATCTATTCTTTTGTAGCCACGGGGGTCATGGCATTCTTACCCGAATTTATAGTCCGTGAATATTCTTACACTTTGACAATTGGATCTCTATATATTACCCCCGAATCCACTGCAAGTTTCTATCTAGCAGCTCTATTATTCATCGGGGGGATGGCACAACTTCTCACCGGGGAACTCGTCGACCGTTACGACGCAAGAAAAGTAATTATCATCTTTGTTATTTTTTCAGCATTTTTCATAACTCTATTCTCTGTACTTTCTTTAAATCCACTCTTACTTTTCCTCATTTTGGGGGCAATGGGCATTAGCTTCTGGGGAATTAGTCCTGCACGGGACTCTTTACTTAGCACTATCACTCCCCCCGAACGTGAGGGGAGGACATTCGGATATATTTGGACTGGAATTTTTATTTTTTCTGCGTTTGCTCCTATTATCATTGGATATATAGGCGACAACATAGGGCTGCGATTCGGGTTCAGCATGCTAGCTCTCATAACTTTGCTTAGTCTTTTCCCCGTTCTATTTCTTTTCAGTCGCTATTCAGACATTTCTTTGAAGTAAGTTTTTTCCATTTGAGAAATTTCACTCAGAAATCTAACATCGACCTATGTCGGTTATTAGATCGACACTAACTTATATTGTAAAACAAAACCAAAAGCATGGTCTCTCAAAAAGAGAGGACTCATACGCGAGAAAATGAGCCCGAACCAAAAGGAAATTATGAACAATTACTAGAATACTTCAAAGAAGCACGTGATCGGGTTCATCTCCCCCACGTAACCAAATCCACTGATGTCCCTTGGCAAATTGGTAGGAATGGGACTTCAAAGTATTATTCAACTCCTTTTATGAACACGGTTTTACCAGATTGGTATATCTTTAGAAAAACAATCCGAGATAAAAATGGAAGGCATACTCACCAAGGTGGATTAATAATTTTTGGCTTGTATGGCGAAGGGGAATCTTTAGTCGACGACGAACGTGTCCCTTGGGGCAAAGGAGATCTGTTGATTTTACCCGTGAAACCAGGTGGGGTGGAACATCAACACTTCAATATGAGGGGGCCCGACGACCCTGCAGAGTGGCTTGCGATGGTAGACATACCTTTCCTAGAACTCTTGGGGGCCCAACTTACCCAAAATGAAACTTACAAGGAATGGCAAGAAAAACACGCCCACATGATGGCAGCAGATGATTTTGAGGATTACAAAGATGAGTATGATCAAGTCAGCGACCTTTTCGGAAACTTCGAATTCGACGATTGGCTCGATTATGAACCTCCATCTCCTGAATCTATTAAAACATATTACGACGCATCCATCGTCCATCGAGACTCTTATCGAAAAATGGTGGCCAAAGCCAGGAAAGCAGGTAATTGGGCCATTGTTAGGGGCGAAGACCTCGAGTGGGAAATAAATCCTCAAGGAAAAATGAAATGGTATTTGCACCCTGCAATGGAAGATAGATCTGTAATTTCTTCACAATTTGCAGTCCAAGAAATACCTCCCGGTAGTCGTAGTGGAAAACAACATCGACAAGGTGGGCAAGTCCATTACATCATGGAAGGTGAGGGCTACACTGAAATTTCTGGCCCCCGTTATGAAGGAACCAAACGCTTCGATTGGGAGGCAAAAGATTATTTGGGCATCCCTGTCATTCCAGAAGGACTCGCAGTCCAACATTTCAACAAAGACCCTGAAAGGCCCGCAACTTTCATTGTATCCGAATCCACGCGATATCTATCTCTCGGGTATGATTTAGGAAGTGGATTTGTACAGCTGGAGAACTGCCCAGAATACGATGCATTAGATGACTCTGAAAAATCTGTTGTTGTATAGTAAATCCTTTTTTACTAGCTTAATTTTTTAAACGCGTTTTCTAGGTGCTTCCCTTCCACCACCACTACCGTTTTGTAATCTTGTTCCCTTATAGCTGCCAATTTTGCTTCTTCACACAGAGATGCCAACTTACCACCAGACCAACCCTTTGTCTTATCTGAGATATTTTTAATTTCATCTTTGGCAACTTTCGTTTCTACATCCTGCAGATGTATCCTTATAACTTCTTTCCTGTCTCCTGCACTAAGCTCTGGTAGTTGGATTATTTCTCCAAATCTACTTGGAGAAAGCAATGATTCATCAATATCT
>CAWVSQ010000069.1:0-4462 GCA_963933005.1 uncultured euryarchaeote | reverse complement strand
CACTATTAGATCCAGATTGTACAGGAGCATGGATAAAATCATAGAGCTTTTCATGCTTAGAGAATACGTTGACAAGAGGTTCGCAGATTCCGTGAATTCCCTTGGGATTTGCCATCCCTAATCGAACGCGAAAATCGCCGGGGAGTTCACAGATTTCGTCGAGTAACTGATCCAACATGCGTTTGCCAAGGTCCCATCCGTATACGCCAGTATCCTGTCCTGTGACGCGGATTTCTTTTGCCCCGGCTTTTATTAAGTCCCGGGCTTTTGAGACATTCTCCTCTATAGAAGGAGATTCTATCTTTCCTGTCGCTTTTTTTGTGATACAATAAGAACAATCAGACATACATCCACGAGCTATAGGTAGTATTCCAATTATACCATCGAGTATGGGGAGTGTGTCTTTTGTAGTTGTGGGGCATTCGCCGTTTCCAACTGCTATAGGGACTTCGTCCCATCCACAAACGCGGGCATCGATTCCGGATTCGTGGATTAAATCGGGTTGGGCAAGTGCTAGACATCCGGTGATAATTAGATCAGATACGAGAGGTTCTAGCTCCCTTGCTCTAGACAACATTGCTTGTTCAGTTTTTTCTATGACGGTGCAAGTATTCAGAATCGCAACATCTGCGGATTCGGGGTTTTTAGCTTTGTAGTGTCCTGCATCTCGGAGGAGCTGTTCAATTAGTTTGCTTTCTCCTTGATTGGCCGTGCATCCATAAGTTTCGATGTGATACGAAGCCATTGTGATTAGAGGTAGTATCCAGAGGGGACAAAAACACGACGGTATTCTCACAGCCGTAATGGCTTTCAGGTGCCCTAAACAATAATGAGTATGTTAGAGATTCTGCCTGCAGATTTTGGGATCCCCCCAATGTCACATCTAATTATGATCTTAATTTGTGCAGGCATAATTGCAATAATTCTTTGGAAATTGGAGGTAAGAATCGATGAGAATATCATTGTATCTTTAATCCCATGGATGGCATTTGGCGCGGGTTTACGGGTAATTGGCGTGGTGGGTTTGGAAGGATACGAGGGACTAGAAAATATTTCGTTCCTTTTTGGAAACCCGATAGTATACATCACTACATTTATTTTATTGGGTTTTGTTTGGGCAATGATTTCATTCCTTAATAAAGATCAAATCGCAGAAAAAATTCTCCTAATAAGTGGGTTAATAGGGTTTGGTACCACGATGATGATTTTATCAAAAAATGGGTGGACCAACCCAATGTGGGCGGTTGGAGGGTTAATAACAGCTTTGGTGATTTCTATTTTAGTGTGGGAGGGGATAAAAAGAAAAAGCACAGAGATTTCAAAAGTATTGGGAAGCACGGGATTGCTAGTCATTTTAGGACAAACTCTAGATGGGACATCTACAGCAATTGGGATTGACATATTGAATTTTAAAGAGCAAACTCCAATTTCTCAGATTATATTGGACATTGGTGCAGCGCTTCCAATTGTAAATGTTATTGGGGCGGGTTGGTTGTTTGTATGTATTAAAATTGGATTGGCAATAGCCCTAGTTTTTTTGTTTGTAGATTATGTAAAAGAAAAGCCTTTGTATGCAAGAATTTTGTTAATAGTGATGATTGCCGTTGGTATTGGTCCAGGAATGCATAACCTAATATTATATTCGGTTGCAGGGTGAAAATGAGAATATGATAAAACAACCACATTTGCTCGTGGGAGAGGGGGAATTGAATGAAATTGCACTATTACCAGGAGACCCCAATAGAGTGGAAATGATTGCGGCGTTGGCAGATGAATATGAAATTATTTCTGAGAATCGGGAATACAAGGTTTGTAATATAGAGTACAAGGGAAAGAGTTTGACTATTTGTTCTACAGGGATTGGTTGTCCATCCGCTGCGATAGCTATAGAAGAGCTTCGTAAAGTTGGGGTAGAAAAAATGATTAGGGTGGGGACGACGGGTGCACTTCAAAAAGGGATTAAAACGGGGGAATTTGTCATAGTCACAGGGGCTGCTAAAGAAGAGGGAACAACAAAAAAATATGAATCTGAAGTATATCCGGCGGTTGCGGATTACAAGGTTGTTTCTGCTTTGATAGAGACAGCAAAATTGCGCGATCAGAAATTCCATGTGGGTGCGGTAGTGACCAATGATGCATATTATGCAGAGACAAAAGATTATATAGAAAAATGGGAGAAATCAGGGTTACTGTCTGTTGAGATGGAAACTTCGGCGGTTTTGACTCTGTCTAGGAGATTGGGAATGGAATCGGGTGCGATACTGACTGTGGATGGGAATTTGGTAGAAGGATCTAAAAAGAGTGAAAATAAAGGAGAAGAATTTCCAAGAAGAGTACTAGATAGGATTGAAGAAATGAGTAGGATAGCATTGGATGCGAGTTTGTTACTTTAAAGAGAGGTTGAATTATCATGAAATGGAAATTATTTGCTAATTTTGCAGAGGTCGCAGGGGAGAGGGAGATTGAGATAAAAATGGATAACGTGGTCACGGTGGAGGGGGCTCTAGAGGATCTATTTGGCCAAATACCAACATTAAGGGAATTAGTAATGAATGAAGAGATGAAGGTACATGAGCATGTTCAGGTCCTATGTAATGGTGAAGAAATAAGAGGAAGAAAATTTTCAGAAATGACAATAGAAGATGGAGATGAGCTAGCAATCATTCCGCCTATGAGTGGGGGATAATAGGCAGATATCAATCCCAGGGCCGGGAGGGTTCTGTGAGCTCCCCTACTAGAGAAGTTTGCATTGGCTCGAGAGGGTCGTCCATGTTGGCAAGTACCCACATCAACTTTACCTTTGCAGTCCCAGGGAGCATATCGCCACCTTCGATTACACCGATATCTAGTAAATCTCGACCTGTGTCGTAGACACGGGAACATACTCGCCCTTCGATGCATTGGCTCGTCATGACAATGTGAGTTCCATTTTTAATAAGTGAAGATAGATGGGGAATGAGATCTGTGTGAACGTGACCTAACCCAGTTCCCTCAATTACTATACCCGATTTATCTGAGCAAGCATCGATTAAATTGGCGTCCATTCCAGGAGTATATTTGATCAATTCGACATTAAGATTTAGATCAGGTTGGAGGGAAAGTTTGGATTCTCCACGTTTGTTGTGATCTCTCCGATAAGTAACACTGCGGGTATGATAATCCACCTCCCCAAGGGGAAGGTTTCCTATCGTCTTGAAAGCGCTTCGTTTCGAAGTATGGTTTTTTCTTGCCCTAGTCGCTCGGTGGAGAGAACAATGGTTATCTGAATCGTTTGAATGCATGCAGATCAAAACTTCAGCGCATGTGGATTTTGCGGCTTCAACTGCACAAATAACATTGACTAAATTATCACTGGAAGGCCGATCAGAAGAACGTTGACTGCCTGTGAAAATTATGGGCACAGGAGTTCGAATCATAAAAGAAATCGCAGCTGCCGTGTATTGCATCGTGTCAGTTCCGTGCATGACTATGACGCCGTCGACTCCGGCTTCTATTTCTTCAGATATTGCTTTCGCTAGATCCTGCCAAATTGAAGGGGTCATATTCTCCGATAAGATATTAGCAACAATTTTACCGCGATAATTAGCTAGACCCGATAAATCAGGTATAGATCGCAGGATGTCAGTTACATCAAATTGAGAAGTTACGGCCCCGGTTCTATAGTCAATAGTAGATGCGATAGTCCCTCCTGTTGTGATTAGAGAAAGGGTGGGTAGGTCTTCGTCGAATATGATATTTGAGATATCATTTGGCCCACTTTCGGGGGAGGAAAATTGATCAGATTCAGTGGTGATAAGTTCCATGGTTGCCCCTTCAGAAGAGATACCAACGTTATATCCACCAGGTAGTTTCAAGATTAGATATTGATCACTTGGAGAAGGTAATAGGATTCCTTCATAGGAAGAATCATTTTGAGAAACTCGAACGTGATCGCCAGGATTCATTTTTGATAAAGCCTCCAGTCCATCAGATTATGTGGTAATAATATACCTGAATATTGAAAAGGATGTCTGATTAGCGTTATTGTCGTGGAAGATCTGGGAGTGGGACGATTTTTATGTGAGCAATCTCTATCACAAGTATGACTAGCGATTACATTGTGGATAGTGATGCGCATTATTTAGAATCTTTGCCAGAACTGGCAGATTATATTCCAGATAACAATCCGTTTAAACAGCGATTCAAGCGCCAACCTGGTAAGATGTTTCCTTCATCGGGGTACCCAGATCACTACATGTATGGGAGGATACAACGCGATGAAGTGGGATATCTTAAAGGACAGATGGTGCCAGAAGACATCCCTACCGCAATGGAAATTGTTGGTGCGGATGCGATAGTTGTGATTACACAAAAGATGCTTGCATTTGCACGTCTCGGGGGGGATGATGAAAGACCGGAGTTGATTTCTAATGCGTATGCAGATTACATGCTAGATCGGGTTGTAGATCCAAAGGAAGGGATA
>CAWVSQ010000068.1:0-4555 GCA_963933005.1 uncultured euryarchaeote | reverse complement strand
CATGCGAAAGTACATAAATCAGGAGCTAGAATCAACGATGAAGTGGAACCAGATAAAAAAGCATTAGAATTGATGGAAAAGAGAAAAAGTGCAGAAATGAATGAAACTGAATTTGAATCTGCAAGAGAAAGGTATAATAGAAAATTAATGTAAAATGACTGTCCTAATGCCAAACATAATGGAGTGAAGAATGACAACATCTCAACGAAATCTTTCAGATTTATCCAGATATATGTTTAAATCTCCAAATTGGCAAATCAGTGTTTTCTTTTCATTGACTTTGGCCGCAGTTGTAGGGGCAAGTGCATTAAATACAACTAATTTAAATGGGTTGTCTTCAGTTACAGGTGGTATGGTTCTAGGGATATTTTTTATAGGGATCCCCACAGTATTATCTAGCTTCTTCACGACTCCAATTGATCGGCTTATAGGCGGTAAAATTACATACAATAGATCTTCTTTGTTGGCTCTTGTTTGCGAGATAATTGTTGTTGTATGTTTATTGTTTGCGAATGTATTGGATATTCTATTTAACATTGAAAGTATTGTATATATAATACTGCTAGCATCCCTTGCCATGATATTTGCGTTTAGATTGGCAATTGTGATGGCAATATCGCATAGAAACCCGATTATTGCGAGCATACCTGCAAGTATTCAGACGGTTACGGCTGCCATTATTTATGGTCTTTTCCATGATTATGGAATTTTCCAAGACGCAACTGGGTCGGGTAAATTATATTTTCAATCGTATGCCGCAGGTCCAAAGAATGGGATTACAGAAATAATATCAGTAGGGATACATGGAGATATACTATTGCTCGTGGGGATGAGCGTGGTTTACGCATTGGGGGTATGGGGGTTGATTGTGATCATAGACAGACCTTGGCGCAAAACATTGGGAGTATCTGGCTTTGATTTCATCAGGGGGTTTATAGACTACATTGCTGAGGATTCCAAAGGACTAGAAGATTTCTTTGAAAGTATAGGCGAATCGGCCGTGATTCCAGTTACAGTGTTGTCTTACCAGGATTCAGAAGGGAAACAAAAGGCTTGTTTTTCTCTACCAATGCTTCACCCAGGTCCTATGGGGACAATCGGGGGTGGAAATCTTCCAGAAAACCTTGCCATAGATACAGAAGGGATGGCGTTTACACCTCATGCCACTGCTGGGCACGACTTCAATCTAACTACTGCCCGGGAAGTGGGTTCAATAACATCAGTAGTGAAACGGGCATTGGATGATGTTAAATTATACGGCACGGCCAGCAGAAGTGTGCGGGAGGAAGTTGGTGAAGCAGAGATAATTGGGCAAATGTTTGGGGATAGTGCCATGTTAATAGTAACCTATTCTCCAGGGTGTGCAGATGACATAGATTATGCAGTAGGATTGTCTGCCATGGCAGAGGCCAGAGGGCAGGGTTTAAAAGATGTCATGTTAGTTGATGCGCATAACTGTAACAATGGAACCGTTGGGGGGGAACTTGGGCATGTGACACCAGGGAGTCAAAGGTCATTTGATCTATTCGAGGCCGCCAAGGCAATCAGCAAAAAACTAGTTGAAGGGGATCAATACCCGTTTGAGCTAGGAGTGGCGTGGGATAAAACTAAATGGGAAATATTAGAGGGGATGGGGCCATTGGGCATACGCGTGGCAGTGATCAAAATGGAGGGTCAAGAAACTGCATATGTTCAAATAGATGGGAATAACATGGAACCAGGATTGAGGGACAGAATTATAGAAGAAAATGAGTTAGTAGATGAAATTGAAATCATCACAACGGATACACATATTGTGAATACTATTGATGCTGTGAATCAGATAGGGCAAAAGATACCTCATAATGAATTGATTGAAAAAATCCAAGAGTTAATAAAAGATGCAAAAGAGGATTGTGAACCAATTTCGGCAGGGATGGCATCTAGGAAAACGACGGTGACTGTATTTGGAAATGATATGACAGAGACGCTAGCGAGTCATGCGAATGCTATGATTTCGATGGGGGGAGCACTTGCAGCTGCAATGATAATTGCAACTATTTCGATAAGCGTACTAATGTTCTTATTCGCGGCTGCGTAGAGAAAAATGGTTGACAAATCAAGAGATATTTAATATTTCTTGAATTTCTTTTTGTAAAGTTTCGAATTGTTTTTGTATTCTTTCGCTTTGTTTATTTAGAGTTTGCAATCTAACTTCGAGCGCCTCAATGCGCTGTTGGAGGTCTTCTTCTGCGGTGTTCTGATTTGTTTCGACCAATAAATTTCCTATATGCCGATATAAAGTGGCATCTTTCTCTGTTTTGGACAGGACAGATAACGCAGATTTATTTTCGGCCAATTGTGCTTCTGTATGGTGTTTTTGTACCGTGACCTGTTGAGCTTTGGATTGAAATGACTGAAGATTTTCTAATTTCTCGCGGGCTTCAGGAGTAAGTTGTTCTGACATTTGAGTGCAGTAAACGTCCTGAACTCAAAAACCCACGTTTTCTATAACGGGGAGGGGGTTAAGAAAAACGAAAAAAATATGTTGTGAAACTCTATCATTTTATGTGAGTTTCTTTTACTAATGGGCTACGCTCTTTGAGAAGTACACGGTGTCCACAATAGGGACACCTGACTCCGAATACCCCTTCTAATTCGACGTCTCGTTTGCAACGAGAACATTTATACGCCATTACTCTTCTACCTCCGCGGCAGAGTCGAGCGATTCATTAGAATTGGAAGGCACTGCGGTGAGAAAGAGATCTTCTTGAGAAGGTTCGGTGTTAGAACGGGTGATAGAACGACTAGCAACTAGACCACCAGGAGTGGATGGACGATAAGTACCTCCTGCAAATTTGTAGTCGCAATTTTTTCTTCTGCATTCCCAGATCCCAGTACCCACACGGTGGATAGACTTGGCTGCTTCGCATTTGGGGCAAGAGTAATCGGCGCGCATTAGCGCCTCTACTTCGGATACGCGGCGACGAGCAACGCGGCCATATCTAGCCCCGAATCGACCAGCTGAACCGGATTTTTTGGCCATGGATAGATTGTGTGTAGCGGCGACTTGGAGATAAACCCTTTTAAATGATATTCGAGAGTGGAAATCATATTTTAAAGGGCATATTAAAGATATAGAAATAAATCAACAGAAATTGTAGTAATAACATTTTTATTGTTTAATTGGATATATTCAATGTATGAAGTTTGGGAGGGTTTTATGTTGCTGCTTTCTAATAATGTCTATTTCATTGATAGGGGTAGTGGGGATTGAAGATGGGCAAAAAGATATAGAAGATTTATGTAAGTTTCCGATAAGAGAGGTTGATGCTAGTGGATTTGTGGTCGAGATAGATAAAGAACCACAGAGGGTAATTACTCTTGCACCCAGTGCGGCTCAGACTATGTGGGAAATTGGCGGGAAGGATAAGGTGGTGGGAGTTACTCATTACGCAAAGTATTTGGAAGGCGTAGATGGGAAAAATGTGATCTCCAGTATGGAGGGAGAGATTATCTTAGAGAATGTTGTCTCGTTAGATCCGGACTTGGTTTTGTCCCCAAACATAATACCTAAAAAAACAGTGGAAAAACTCAGAGAAGCGGGAGTAACGGTGTACTATTCTTCTGAGCTCAAAACAATTGAAGATATAATGGAAGAAACCAGATTAATTGGGAGATTATCTGGAGAATGTGAAGGTTCGGAAGAGGTCGTAGTGCGGATGCAGTCTAAGTTAGATCTCATTTACGAAGGTACGGAGGGGAAAGAACCACCAACGGTCCTTTATGTATTTTATGGATGGACTGCGGGCGGAGAAACTTTGATAGATGAAGTGATTGAAAGGGCTGGTGGAAAAAATAGTGCGAAAATAATGGGGATTTCGGGATATAGACAACTCAATGCTGAATTAATAATTCAGAATGAACCAGAATGGATCATAATTAATTCTGATGAAGTTGCTGACATAAAAAATAGTGAGATTGTGCAGAATTCAAAGGCTGGTCAGAATGGCAATATAATCATAGTAGATGTAGAACATCTCAATCAGCCAGCCCCCAGAATAATTCTTGCAATTGAAAAGATAGCGTATGAAATTTCTCAAGAGTCGGAAGTGGAAGAAAGGGGAAATATTCTGTCAGAAAAAAATTCAGAAGAATTAAATGAGCCGTATAGAGAGTATTTGTCTATAATAGGCCAGATATTTGGATATATTGGGTTGATTATTTTGGCAGGGATAGTAATCAGATGGGCGAAAGAAAAATGGAAATAAAATTACATTTGGGAGAGGGGAGATTTAAGATATTCTCTTAAAAATACAGTAGCATAACTACCCCGGGGGAGATCAAAAGAAAATGTCAAGGGGTTATCTTGAAGTTCTAGTTGGGTTGTTGTTAGAATGGGTCGTAAAGAGCCAAAAGAATTGAATAGGGCGGGTAGATCGAAACTAGAAGGAGAAAGTTCTACTTCAGTTAGAGCTATTTGTTCTATTTCCCCGGGAGAACCTTGACTTAATTGAGTTTTAGACCCGATAAGCGGGGCGGTGATAAATGCTCTATTCCTCATCAAATGCCGATT
>CAWVSQ010000067.1:0-4576 GCA_963933005.1 uncultured euryarchaeote | reverse complement strand
ATTCGAAATATGTGCCTATAGAAAAGAGACAGTGATAATACTCAACTCTCTTCAAATTTTCATTCTGATCTGCTTATCTTCCCTCGGTGTAAACCCTTGATTCATGAGACGTGTTATAAATTCATCAAAAGCTGCAGCACCCGCCGGGGCATATAGCCAAGCAATTGCTCATGGAAATATCATTTTCACCGCAGGACAAATAGCCAAAACCGCAGACGGAACCTCCCATCTATCCGATTCAATCAAAATTCAGACACAAGTATGTATTGAAAATATTAAACACATCCTCTCAGAAGAAGGATTGGACCTTTCCAACGTACTGAAAACAACTGTGTTTCTAGAAAATATCGACGATTTTGCAGAAATGAATGCCACTTACGCCGAATATTTCCATACAGACCCACCTGCAAGAAGTGCGTTTGAAGTTTGCAGACTCCCCGGCGGTGCAAAAATAGAAATTGAAGCCGTTGCGGGTAAAAACTAACTTAGTTTCCCTCCAAAAAACATATGGGAAGTTTTTAATTCGCAGCATAGGGTATATTCTGAATGGGTCAGGATGGCTGAGCGGTAAGGCGCACGCCTGGAAAGCGTGTTCCCTCACGGGATCCAGGGTTCGAATCCCTGTCCTGACGTCAAGCGGTATGGTAAAGAGTTGTCCTGATAGGAATATCAATCATGGTAGAAAAAACCTACGCCGATCCGGATGACGGTCAATATGTGGGTGAATTCAAAGATGGTCACAAACATGGTCAAGGGACTTACACCTACGCAAATGGTGCCCAATATGTGGGAGGATGGAAAGATAACCTCAGGCACGGTCAAGGGACCGTGACCTACAGAAGTGGCGACCAATATGTGGGTGAATTCAAAGATGGTCACAAACATGGTCAAGGGACTGCGACCTTCATAGAGGGTGACCAATATGTGGGTGAATTCAAAGATGGTGACCAGCACGGTCAAGGGAATTTGACCTACGCAAATGGCGACCAATATGTGGGAGGATGGAAAGGTCATGCGAGAAATGGCCAAGGGACTTACACCTACGCAGATGGCGACCAATATGTGGGAGGATGGGAAGATGGCAAGCAGAATGGCCAAGGGACTTACACCTACGCAGATGGTGACCAATATGTGGGTGAATTCAAAGATGATTTATTCCATGGCCAAGGGAATTTGACCTACGCAAATGGCGACCAATTGGAAGGCATTTGGGGAGAAGATGAATTTCTATACGAAAATAAAGGCAAGTAATTAATTGATATACTATATAATTATATCAATAAGGAACCTATCTAATATCAATTATGCCAATTTCCAATCGTAAGAAGGAACTAATCCATCGGATAGGCCGTCGATATGAAGAAGAAAAAGAAAAAATAAAGAAGGAAATTGAAGAAGGAAAGAAAATAAAAAAAGCTCCCCCCGACGTGTAATATATCAAAAGAGATGTATCTTAGTTCAATTATTTTATAAGCTGTTCAAGCTGTACTCTAGCTTTATTAATATTTTTTTTCACATTTGTAGTACTGGACCGCGAGAGCTTTTCCAAAACTATCCACGGATCTCTACCTTCATCTATTATGTGCTCAAAAACAGCTACAACTTCATTTTTATTCAATACTAGTGATTCCATTAACCATCCAATTCCAATCGACATTATCATTCCAATTTCTCCTTTGGGGAGTTCTTCATCAATCTCGTTCAATTTTATAATTTCATCAATGACATCCGATTGAATCATCTTAAAACATCTAGGGCAAATAGAAACGTATTCTTTAAATTCTCTCTTTATGTGCCTCACGATCTCTGGGGTACTGTATGAACTCATCTCAACGTGGCATCCGGAACACTTCATCTATCTACCCTCATTCTTTACCGGCACAAAATATCTCTTCACCTATCCCCTGAACTTTCTCTTCCTTTTTTACCTTTGATTTTTTTCAATCGAAATATTTCTTCCCTCTCTTGTTCTTCAAGCTTTTGTTCGATAAATTTTCGGACTTGATATAATTCTGGGAGAACTTTAAATTCTAATGCATTCACACGCCTTTTAGTAATCTCAATTTCTGTTAGTAGTTTTCGCATTCCAGTCTCCACTTCTGCTGCCAAAATGGTTGAATCTAGGAGCCTCTCATATGAATTTGCACTTTCATCTATTCTCGCAGTAGTGCCTAGTAATCCATATCCTCTTTGATCGATAGTCTTTCTCACTTTGTTAGATTTTATTTGTGGAACAACAACACCCATTATGTTTTTTGATTCAACATCTATTTCTGGATGTTCTTTCAAAGCCTCTGCAGCACCTCTAACTGCAATATCTCCTTCCATAGCACGCGCCATGTTCATAGTCCTTTGGGCTTCTGTATATGCTTGTGATAATTCTTCTCTAACACCTTTCGCGCTTTCTAAAATACCCATAAACTCCATAATTAACCCATCACGCTTTTGCTCCAAAGTATTGTGTCCCCTCTCTGATAGTTGAATTCTATCTTTAACTCGAAGCAAATTTTTTCGGGTTGGTTTAAAGTCTTCTGGCATTTTTATTTATCCTTCTACTTTAGAACTCTCTGGGTTCTCTTCATAATATTTTTCTATATATGATTCATCAATTCGATTCAATTCAGTTTTTGGCAGCATTGATAGTAAATTCCACCCAACTCCAAGTGTCTCCGCAATCGTCCTACCATTCTCATAACCTTGCTGGACAAATTCCCTTTCAAATCTATCTGCAAAATCTAGATATGTATTATCCCTCTCTGAGAGTGCTTCTCTCCCCACAATATTTACGAGCGCCCGGAGATCTCTCCCCTCTGCATATCCTGCATACAATTGATCAGAAACATTGCTATGGTCATTTCTAGTCAGTCCTTCTCCTATGCCTTCACTCATTAATCTGCTCAAAGATGGCAATACGTTTATTGGAGGTGCAATGCCTTTAGAATGAAGTTCACGATCCACATAAATTTGCCCCTCTGTGATATATCCTGTAAGGTCTGGAATAGGATGGGTGTCATCATCTCCCGGCATTGTCAAAATAGGAATCTGTGTAATCGAACCCTCTCTCCCTTCTATCCTCCCCGCACGTTCATAAAGCATCGATAGATCCGTATACATATACCCTGGATATCCCCGTCTACCTGGGACTTCTTCTCTAGCAGCCCCGATTTCTCTTAGGGCCTCGCAGTAATTCGTCATATCTGTCAAAATAACCAATACGTGGTAATTAAGATCAAACGCAAGATATTCTGCAGTCGTCAGAGCCAATCTAGGTGTGATAGTTCTCTCCACTGCTGGATCATCTGCTAGGTTGAGAAAAACAACAGAACGCTCGAGAGCACCCGTACGCTCAAAATCATCCATAAATTCATTAGCCTCTTCTGCCGTTATTCCCATAGCAGCGAACACAACTGCAAATTCTGAACTCCCACCTTCTGCATCTTCTTCCGGAACAGTTGCCTGTCGAGCTATTTGCAGAGCTATTTCATTATGCGGCAAGCCGGCTCCACTGAATAATGGAAGTTTCTGTCCCCTGACTAATGTATTCATCCCATCGATTGAGGAAATCCCGGTTTGAATGAATTCTCTTGGGTACTCCCTAGCATATGGGTTAATTGCAGTCCCGACTATGTCTCTACGATCCTCAGGTACGATTTCTGGCCCACCGTCTATAGGTTTCCCAGAGCCGTCCAAAACACGACCCAATAAATCTCCTGTTACTGGCATTTTTAAAGTCTCACCCAAAAATCTAACTGAACATTTTTTATCGATACCCGACGTGCCCTCAAAAACCTGAATGGCAACAAATTTATCTGTAGATTCTAAAACCTGTCCACGTCTCATTCCCCTCCCGCTCAATTCAATTTCTACCATCTCTCCATAACCAATTGGTTCATCTATCTCTGCAAAAACCAATGGGCCACTGACTTCGTTTATCGTTTGATATTCTTTCATTTTAGTACAACTCCTTTAGTTGATTTGTAATCTCTTTTTCTAATTGCTGTATAAATTCTTCATATTCCGAAGCAGTCCCTATCCTATTCAATCTAGGAACTGATTCAATCGCTTGAATTTGCTCAATAGATGCCCCTCCAGCCAATGCTTTAAACGCCTCATCGTTAAACGTTTTTATCGCCTTAAATGTCAGATAAGTTTTCCCCGGTTCTGAATATGTGTCAACATCATGATACGCATTTTGTTGTAGGAATCCTTCTCTTAGATATCTGGCAACTTCTAATATCAATTGCTGATCTTCTGGCAATGCATCTTTCCCAACGAGTTGTACTATTTCTTGCAATTTCGCCTCTTCTGCAAGTGTACTCACAGCCCATTGACGAACATCTGGCCAATCATCTTCTACATTTTCACGTAACCAGGGATCAAGTTGGTTTCGATATAATGAGTATGATTCATTCCAATTAATGGCGGGAAAATGCCTACGTTCGGCTAAACTAGCATCCAACGCCCAAAATGTTTTTACAATTCTCAATGTGTTTTGCGTAACCGGCTCTGAGAAATCCCCCCCAGGCGGCGAAACTGCCCCTACGATAGATATGGAACCCGTTGTCTCATTCAAATT
>CAWVSQ010000066.1:0-4592 GCA_963933005.1 uncultured euryarchaeote | reverse complement strand
GCACCATTATTGAAAATACGAATATTAAAAATATAAAGTGGTTTTTCTCTATATCTTCTTCTTCTCCTACTTTTTTTGTGAGGTCTTCTATCTTGTCTAGTATCGCAGAACGAGCCCCTGTTAGGTGAGTTCCTGCCCCCTCTCGCCCACTTTGATCCTTTCCATTGTCTACTTCTTTCTCAGCTGTAGCTTGTCCCCCCGTTCTGCAACTTGGGCAAAACTCTTCCCCTTCCTGACGGAAAATAGGGTCTCCACACGTTTTACAGTGTTTTCTAGTCATAGTGGCCCCTTGTAATAATAACGAACCCATTATCCGGGCAGATTCTCTGCTCTTAGTTTCTTTTTCAAACTGTAAACGAAGTTTTTCCCTTTCTGCATCTTTATCATTTTCTGCCATTGGTATCTCTAAAAATCCATCGGGGGAAAAAACCTCCGAAGAACCAGTTCTTTCTCTGTTATACTAGTATATTTCTCTGTTATACTAGTATATTTCTCCGTTATACTAGATCGCTTTCGAAGCATTTTAAATATCCGACCGAGTTGTTTCTGGTAATGTCAAAAATTTCTATCATCGGGGCAGCAGGAACGGTGGGATCCTCCTTTGGGTATCACTTAGCAGTCCAATCAATAGTCGATGAGATAGTGTACGTCGATATTCCTTCAAAACATTCTTTCACAGTCGGACAAGTAGAAGATACAAATCATGCCCTGGCATATCATTCTGACACCGATGTCTCTTGTGGAGACTATGCTGAAACGGAAAACTCCGATATTATCGTTATTACTGCAGGAAAACCAAGACAACCTGGACAAACTAGAATTGATCTAGCCACTGATAACGCGGCTATTTTAGATTCTATCATTGATTCTCTTTTAGAATACAACGACGATTTCATATCAATTATCACAACCAATCCTGTGGATTTACTAAACCGATACGTGTTTGAATCGGGAAATCGTCCCCGCGAAAGTGTGCTTGGGTTTGGTGGCATTCTCGATTCCGCACGATTCCGTTACACACTTTCTAAAACTCTTTCTCTCCCTGTGACTGATATTGAAGCAACAATTTTAGGTGAACATGGCGATTCACAAGTACCTATTTTCTCCCAAATTAAACTCCCTGGAGACACTACTCCCTCATTTTCAACCGATGAACAGGAATCTATTCTTTCTAGTTTAAAAGAATCTGCCATGCGTGTAATTGAACAGAAAAAAGCTACCCAATGGGGGCCATCTGCCGGATTGTATCACATGGTGGCGGCCATTATAGAAAACAACAATCAAGTTTTACCCTGTTCTGTAGTCCTCGACGGTGAATATGGTTTATCTGATGTCAGCCTTGGCGTCCCCTCTCATCTTGATTCTGCTGGAATGAAAGAAATCCTTGAGTGGGACCTATCCAATTCTGAGAAAGATGCCCTCAAAAAATCAGCAGAAAAATTAGATTCTGAGTACGCCCTTCTAAAATAGTTTATCCAAACACTTCACACAATTCGGTTTCCTTCATCATCATATAATTTTATAGCATCGACTGGACAGACTCGGGCGGCCATTTCCGCCTCAAATTCTTCTCCTTTTGGAACTTCTATTGTGAATATATTTTCCCGTTCTTCTATTGAATTTATCAAGTCAGCTTTTCCCCCTTTAAGATTTTTCTGAAATACTTCCCACTCATGAACACATTGAAACATTCCAGTGCAGGTATACCGATCAAATTCTATTTTCATATCTACCCTTTCGTCTTAGTTTGTCTTATGCATGCCGAGATTTCACGACCCATATTTGAAGATTCTATCCACCATACTCATTACTCTAGCTAACTTCTTATTAGCAACATACGTGAATGTAGATGACATACCCGATTTGCCCGATTCCGCAATAGCTCTGCTCAAATCCAGTGGTGTACACACACTCTACCCTCCTCAAATCCTCGCCGTTGAAGCGGGCATAACCCAGGGGAACAGTGTCGTAGCTAGTGTCCCCACAGCCAGTGGGAAAACCTTCATAGCAGAACTAGCAATGCTTTCTACAATAGCCCGCGGGGGAAAGGCCCTCTACATAGTCCCATTACGAGCTCTAGCCAATGAAAAAAAACAAGAATTCGACCGATTCGATTCCATTGATATCTCTGTGGGGAGTTCAACCGGGGATTATGAAAGCACCGACGATTGGCTCGCAACCAAAGATATCATAGTTGCAACTTCTGAGAAAGTAGATTCTTTAATTCGAAATTTTACTCCTTGGATTTCTGATCTAACCTGTGTCGTCGCGGATGAAATCCACCTCCTAGACGACGCTTCTAGAGGTCCTACTCTAGAAATGACTCTGTCAAAACTCATCCACCTCAACCCAGATATACAAATAGTGGGACTATCCGCGACTATTGGAAATGCGGATCAAATCGCAACCTGGCTCGATGCAACCCTAATCGAATCCTCTTGGCGACCGATTTCACTTCGAACCGGTGTTTATCATGATAGTTCTATCCATTTCGACGATGGCACTACTCGTGCCATTCCAAAAAAGTCCAACCCTGTCGAGGATATAATCCACGATGTTCTGCAAGAAGACGGATCCGCTCTAGTTTTTGTAAGCTCTCGCAGGAACGCAGAATCTGCAGCAAAAAAAATCTCTAGAGTCACTGACAACTTTACTAACAAAACCAAACCAAACTTAATCGAACTAGCAAACCAAGTCCGAGAAGAAGGTGAAACTGAACTGGCTAACACATTAGCTAGTTCTATCGAGATGGGATCCGCGTTCCACCACGCTGGCTTGGTAAATAACCACCGTAGATTGGTTGAAAAATCATTTCGAGAACGCACAATAAAGGTTGTATGCGCAACCCCAACCCTGGCAGCTGGAGTCAATACTCCCAGTAGGCGTGTTATAGTTCGGGATTGGCGTAGATACAATTCCTTCCGTGGTGGTATGGAACCCCTCTCCGTCATAGAAATGCATCAAATGTTTGGCCGTGCTGGCCGTCCTAACTTAGACCCATATGGGGAAGCAGTATTGTTAGCTTCTGGACCCGACGAATTCAACGAGCTTTTTGATCGGTATATTGGATCAGAACCCGAATCAGTAGAATCAAAATTAGCTGTAGAACCTGCTTTAAGAACCCATATTTTATCCGCCATAGCTACTGGGTTTGCCACTACCACTGAAGGACTCCTAGATTTTTTAGACGGAACTCTCTATGCCGCCCAGACAACTAACACAAAAAGATTACACTTTGTTACTCATTCTGTACTCAAATATTTGGAAGTCAATGGTTTCCTAACCATGTCCGATAGTGATATTGTAGCTACCAAAATAGGAGAAGAAGTATCTCGCATCTACCTCGACCCCATGTCCGCAGCAGAAATAATTTATGGGTTAAAAACCTCTGAAAATCCTAGTCCTTTGAGTATATATCATCTAATTAGTCGAACTCCTGATACTTATCCATTATATCTCAAGTCTGGAGACAGAGAGTTTTATTACCAATTGGCTTATGAATCTCAATCAGAATTACTAGGATCTTCTCCCTCCGAATTCGACCCACATTGGGAAGATTGGCTATCTGCTCTTAAAACAGCAAAAATGATAGAAGATTGGACTGAGGAAACCGACGAGGAAACAATCACCAAACGTTATCGAATGGGGCCTGGAGATATACGTGCTAAAATAGATACTGCAGATTGGCTTCTCCGGGCCGCAGAGCGACTTGCCATCTCTTTAGATCTACAATCAACTTCCATTATCCGGAATCTACAAAGACGGGTTAAATATGGAGTAAAAGAAGAGTTACTTGAATTAGTTGCAGTCGAAGGAATTGGTAGAATTCGAGCGAGACAATTATTCAACCACGGAATCCGCACACGATCTGATTTACGCACAGAGGACAAACAACTTATCCTAAATGCCCTTTCTGGAAGGAGGCTTACTACTGAACAAATTCTCCGGAACGCAGGACGTACAGACTCTTCTTTAGATGACATCCCTTCTCGACCATTTTCTTCTATAAAAAACCAAACAACTTCCGATCAGGAAGATGAAGGACAAGCAAATTTAGGGGACTTCAAATGATTCTACTTGAAGGGTATATAAATTCCAAGGATACTTCTTCATTTCTTGACAATCTAATTGCAATAGCCACTGAGTATGAATGTGTTATCCAATCTTTCGACGCTAGATATATAGCCGGAAAGTCTCATCTAACCCTGGCAACCGAATATTCTAAAAGGGCGTTTGAACGTGAAGATTCAATCGCCAAAAATCCTGCAGTAGAACTTCTTTTATATGCTTCTGGGCGACGCCAAATAAACCGTGCAATGGAGATGTGCATCACTCCAGAAACCACAGGAATCGTAATAGTTATCTACGGAGAAAAAGAGGTTATTTCTTCTAATTTATTGCGAGAGCTAATTCTTCCCTCCGATGTGATAGAACCCACTAAAAACATAGAATTGCTTTGCACTTTTTTCGATATAACTCCTGCAGAGCTTGAAGTTTCTTCAGCCGATATAGAATCATTAGTTCTCGAACGTGTAGCACTTCTCAATCTATCTAAATGACCCCCTTTTTCATTTCCTGTAGTTTTATCCACT
>CAWVSQ010000065.1:0-4730 GCA_963933005.1 uncultured euryarchaeote | reverse complement strand
TTTATTTTTGAACATGAATATATTTCTCCCCGAGTAAATCCTTGTAATCTGGATACTCATTGTACTATCGCTGAATGGGATGGTGATACTGTTGTTTTCACAGAGACTCTCGGTGCTCCTAGTAGGTCCCGAGACGAAATTGCAGACCTACTAGGCATGCCCCATGAAAAAGTTCGAGTCGTAATGCCGCCTGTAATCAGTTCTAGTTTCGGGGCCCGATCTGTTCCTCAATTATCATTCGAACCTGTCGCAGCAACCCTCTCCCGTGAATCAGGTGGAGTCCCTGTAAAATTATGGTTTGATAGGGAGGAAGAATTCACAGCAACTGATCACCGCCATCAAACTTTTTACAATATTAAAATGGGAATAACTTCTGAAGGACTTATCACTGCTGCTAAAATAGACCTCGTTGCCGACACCGGTGCATATCCAAATGGAGTTGGGCATATCGTTCTATCGAATGGTCTCAGTCGGCCTCTTGAAATTTATAAAATCCCACATTATGAATTCGAAGGGGTGTCTGTTTTCACTAATAATCTTATAGCAGGAGAGTTCCGCGGTATCGGTTCTACTCAGTTAGGATATGCACTCGAATCTCATATGGATGAATTAGCACGTAGGGCCAATATAGATCCAATTACTTTCCGCCTCGCCAACTTCGTTGAAGAAGGATATGCTCGTCCAAATACTGGAAGACCAATTGAAAGTTGTGGTTTAGTAGAATGTGTAGAACGAGGATTGGAAACTTTCAAAAAAATCCAAAGTGGACCTACTGACAATCCAGAAAAATTACGTGGATGGGGAATGGCAGCTGGAACTCACACCACTGGACTTGGGGCTGTAGATAAAGATTCCTCTGAAGCAAAATTCATTCTATCTCCCAATGGATCACTTCTAGTTGAAGTTGAGGTATTGGATCATGGCCAAGGAACTGATACTGTAATGACACAAATAGCAAGTGAAGAAACCGGAATTGCCATTTCAAATATTACTGTACGCCACTATGCAGATACCGATTCTGCAAAAGCATATCTAGGTTCTGTAGCATCTAGAAGTACCTATATCACGGGATTGGCCGTACAAGAGGCAGGAAGAAATCTAATTTCGGCCATCAAGGACATTCTTCCTTCTCCCTATGATCCCGAGCAACACACAGATATTTCTATTGCTAACAATTCTGTATCATTTGGATCTAACAATATATTACTTTCAGATCTTTTTGAAGAATCTCTGACATCTATCGGATTCGCAGAATCTGAGCTCAATCCACCTGCATACGGGGCACATTTCGCCGAAGTAGAAGTTGATGCATTGACAGGGCATGTAGACATTCTTTCATATGTTGCTGCACAAGATGTTGGTTTTGCTATTAACCCAAAAATGGTAGAAGGCCAGTTGGAAGGTGCAATCTCCCAAGGAATTGAATTTGCCCTTCGTTCCGAGGTCAAACTCGATCGTGGCATTCCTCTAAATCCAAATTTAGCTGACTATTCTGTTATCTCCGCTTGGGAAATGCCCAGGATACTCGTTTGCGAAATTGTCGAGTCAAATGAAGAGTCAGGGCCTTACGGGGCAAAGGGTATTGGGACACCCGCAATGCCTCCTATTGCACCAGCTATCATAAACGCCATTCGAGACGCAACGGGAATTAGATTCAGCAAAGCACCCGTCGAATCTGAACATATAGCAATGGCACTTTTAAAAAATAGGGAGGATTCTGCATGAATTCTTCTCCTATCCAGTCATATCATCTACCACTCGATCTAGTTTCTGCACTAACTCTATTAGCTGAACATGAGGGATCTGCAAAAATAGTTGCTGGCGGACAATCCATCATGTTGCTCCTACGTCAGGGTTTCTTATCTCCAGAAACATTTGTTGATATCAGTTGCATCCCCGAGTTATCTGAGATAGCTATCATAGACGGAGTGGTACATGTTGGGGCCGCAACCACCTACTCTTCACTTGAAAATTCTACCGAGATCCAACCGTATTCTGTATTATCAGATTCTCTCCATGTTATAGCCGATCCACAAATTAGAAATTTAGGAACAATTGGAGGGGCACTTGGGCACGCAGACCCTTCTCTGGACATAGTCCCACCTCTTCTTTGTCTCGACGCAAACGTAGTTCTAAAGTCTCTTAACGAAACCCGTATAGTTTCCCTCTCCGATTTCCATCAAGAATATATGACAGCGGATTTATCGGAAGATGAACTTATCCATTCCATCACTTTCAGCAATCTTACGGGTCCTCATGGAGGGGCCTACGAAAAGGTAGCGAATGTAGAAGGTGGTTGGCCAACTGTCGGTGTAGCAGCACAGGTTGTCCTGGATGATAATCTTAGCATTATTTCTGATGTTAAAATAGCGTTGGCGGCTGTTGGAGATACGGCAATTCGGTCACCCAGCATGGAAAAATCTTTAATTGGTTCTACCATCTCTATGGATTCCATATCCAAATCTTCAAAACTAGTTTCTCAGGATATCGACCCACTCGATGATTTATCTGGATCTGCAGAATACAAGTCACATCTCGCATGTGTTTTGTCCCAACGGGCTTTGACCAAAGCCATCAACCGCGCAGGAGGTTCCCTATGAAGATCAATTTTGAATTAAATGGAAAACCCGTTTCAGCCGAAGTATCGCCACACCAGCCCCTTCGAGATATCCTTAGATCTCAATTTGATTTAACAGGTGTCAAAGTTGGTTGTCATTCTGGTCGTTGTGGCGTTTGTTCTATTCTTCTTGATGGCCGTGTGGTCAAATCCTGCTTGCTCATGGCCCCTAAAGTCAATGGAAGTTCTATCCTCACTATAGAGGGGTTATCCCATAATGGAGAACTTCATCCCGTACAACAAGCATTCAAAGATAATTTTGCCCTGCAATGTGGTTATTGCACGCCCGGATTCATCATGGCAACTGTAGATTATATTTCTTCTTCTCCTTCCAATCCTCCCCTCCGCGACGAAATTAAAACTGCAATTAAAGGAAATGTTTGTAGATGCACTGGATATGAAAAAATTATATCAGCAGTTTCTAGCGCAATAATTTCTTCTGAAAATTAAATACTTTCAACCATAATTCCATAGATGGGGACTGAGGGATTTGAACCCCCGATCGGCTGATATCTCCGGTACTACCTCGGTCCTCCAGAGGTTCTTCATCATAGAAAACGATCAATTTTCTACTCAGAATGTCCACTGGTTTTCGTCACCGGGTATTGTATTCCTCTGGAGTCAGCCGCCTTTCCGGGCTAGGCCAAGTCCCCTTGTCCTTTTTACTTTTCCCACTATATAAAAAATCACCTATGCCGTTCCACAGACTTTATCTCTGTTCTTTATCACTTATCCAATATCACCATGCAGATTTATGATCTCACCCAACCCTGGGATGACAATTGTCCCTCTTGGCCTGGATACCCCAATGCAAAAACGTACTATATCAAACGACTCAAAGACCATAAAGTAAATGCACAGATGTTAGAAATACCTAATCACTGTGGAACTCATCTCGATGGCCAAAGACATTTTGTAACCAATGGAATTGCAATAGGAGACGAACCTCTGGATAAATTGGTAACTAAAGGAGTGATTGTTGACATCTCCGACAGAGTTGAAGATTTTTCTGTATATACCAAAGAAGATCTACTAGCACAAGATGTAGAGATAAAAAAAGGAGATGCACTAGTTGTACACACGGGTTATCATAAGTTCGCATACAATCAACCCGACGGAGATGAAGAACGATACTTCCTCAAACATCCTGGGCCCGATCTAGAGTTTGCAGATTGGTGTCTTGAAATGGAGTTCAAGTGGTTGGCAATTGATAATGGAAGTATGGACCACCCCATGAATGGGGCAATCAGAAAACACCGTCCAGATATAGCGCGATTGGCAGAGAAGAAACTAGGCGATTTAGATGCCCTGTTCCCCGAAGAAACCTACCACATCATGCACAACAAACTATTCCCTTCTGGTATGATTCATGCCGAGAACCTCGGTGGTGACATTGAACAATTATTAAACCAACGCGTTTTACTTGGATGTTTCCCATGGCGTATGATCGATGTAGAGTCTAGTCCTTGTAGAATTGTAGCTTGGCCTGGAATGGGATAGTTGAGTTTCTACTCTGGATTCCATCCCACAAATTCGTCTTCCAATGGTACCCCTAGTCCAAATAATATCTCAGCGGTAGCCAAATAATGACTTGACAGCATAGCGATCCCAACTATTTCTCTATCATCGTATTTTTCTCTCAACCTTTGGTGTATTTCATCTGCCACCTCTCCTCTTACAAACGCTTGTGCATATTCCAATGCCACTCTAATTTTTTCATCTAGCAGTTCCAACTTGTTTTCTCCAATAATTCTCATCTCTTCAATACTCACTCCTGCCTTTTGTCCAATATCATAGTGCTGTTGCCACTCATATTCCGAATTTAACTCCCGTGCTATTGCAAGTATAACCAATTCTCTATCCTTTTCCGACAATCCGCACTCTTTCCACAGTGTAGTTCCATACAGCATATATGATTTTAAAATCGGTGGGTTGTTTCCCATTGCACGAAATATATTTCGTTCTCCCAATGCTTTCTCTCCCATTAAATACTGGTATTCTTCTGGTAGATCTTTTTGATTTTTAAGGTCCACTCGTGCCATATTATCCACTTATCACTCCTTCTTCTATTAACTTCTCTATCTCTTCCTCTTCCATTCCCAATAACCCCTGA
>CAWVSQ010000064.1:0-4759 GCA_963933005.1 uncultured euryarchaeote | reverse complement strand
TGCGCCACCCCATTAGGAAACGCAGTTACAACTAGATCTGCAATTTGGATTATAGCCATACTATTAGTTCTCAAATAAGGCCTCTTAACTCATTCGAACCCGGCAAAATTTTCCGATATTCTATTATCTTCTACCAATACATTCTTGTTTTTTATACTAAAATTTTCTTTGGATATCTAGTCAAATTTTCATATCCATTTTCTGTCACCAAAACTAAATCTTCCATACGAATTCCTCCTACCATTGGATCGTATAATCCAGGTTCTACTGTAATCACATTTCCCACCTCTAGAATCACCTTTTCCGAGTTAATTCTGGGAAACTCATGAATGTCCAACCCAACCCCATGTCCCGTGGAGTGGATAAATCCCACACTAGTAGATGAGTCAGATCTCAACGTTGAATATCCCTCTTTTTCATATATGTCACACACGACGTTGTGAATTTTATCCCCCGATACACCCGGCCGAATCATGCCCACGGCAGTTTCCATTGCCTCTACTGTGACTGCATATCTCTTCAAAACTTCAGAAGAAGGAGTTCCTTTAACTATCGTACGAGTCATATCTGCATGATACCCATTGACCTTATTTTTCGGAAATATATCAATTATTATTGGGGTATCTGGAATAAGTGGCCCATCCCCCGAATGATGCGGATCCGCACCTTGTTCACCACTAGCAACGATGGTATCTCCAGCATCACATCCTCTTTTTATCAGGGCAAGTTCAATCTCCATTTTAACCATTTCCGATGTCAATACTTCTTGATTTTTGTACAAAAACCCATCTTTAATCTGTGCCGAGGATATCATTTTTTCTGCAATACTCATCGCTTCTTCTGTAGCTCTTTGCACTTGCACAATTTGCTCAATTTCTTCTTCTTTTTTACAGGATCTCATCTTAGATAGTTCCCCTGACCGATCTATTTCAATCTCAATTCCTTTCAATCTTAATCCATCAGCAGTCTCTATAGGAAAATCCCCCGGGACAACCAATTTACCACCATCCCCCACTTCTAAAATAAATTCAGCAATAGCGTGTATCCGGGCATCATTAGACCCCTTTTCTACCAATAGTTCTTCAAACTTATATTCTGACAACCGTTTAATCACATCCGACCGACTCTGCTTACAAGCACGTCCATATTCTAATCCCGAGACAAGCATCTTTACTCCATCCACTGTATATAGTGTGATGAATGGATCTGGGGCATCAAACCCAGATATATATTTTTGATTAGCATTTTCAGATGAAGCATCAATTAAATACCCATCATAATCTCTTTCCTGTAAAAAAAAATCTAGCCTCGGGTATTGCACCATGTTATTTTATTCACATCGGAAGTTTAAAGCAAATTCTATGGATCTTACTGCTCTCATTTGCACATTTGCTAAATAGTATGGCATCTAACCAAACTTATGGATATAACCATTCGTTCCTCTTCTCTCGCAGGAAGCGTAATGGCACCACCTTCGAAGAGCTACACACACCGGGCGATACTGGCTGCTGGACATTCTCTCTCAACCAAAATAGAAAATCCTCTTCTGAGCGCAGATACCCATGCAACTATTCGGGCAATCAAAGCTCTTGGAAGTACCGTCGTTGAAGATGATGGATTATTAATCACTGGTTTCCATGATCAACTCTCTCAACCTTCTGATACAATCGATTGTGCAAATAGTGGAACCACCATGAGACTCTTAATAGCCACCGCAGCTTTAGTCGATGGAACTACCACCCTCACTGGGGACGAATCTCTAAGTTCGAGACCACAGGGAGAATTACTTGATGCCATTATGCAACTTGGCGGTGAAGCAACTAGTATTCAAAACAATGGTAGAGCACCTCTTGTAATTAGAGGTCCAATAAATGGAGGTTCTGTTTCAGTCCCTGGGAACATTTCATCTCAATTTATAACCTCTCTATTGATGGCAGGAGGGGTCACAGAATCTGGTATTGATATAACTATTACTTCAGAACTGAAATCAAAACCCTATGTTGACATAACCATAGAACTTCTCAAATCATTTGGAATCGAGACCCACATAACTGAAAATGGCTATCGCGTCCCAGGAGGGCAATCCTATTCCCCGCGTAACCCCGTTTACAAAGTCCCTGGGGATTTCTCTTCAATGTCATATTTACTTGCAGCTGGGGCGCTAGCATCTGATACTGGAATTATAGTTACTGGGGCCCAACCAACGTCCCAAGGAGACGCTGCAATTGTTGATATACTCTCAAATATGGGTGCAGATATTCACTGGAATCTCTCCGAAAAAACCATCTCTATAACCAAATCTATTCTATCTGGCACAACCATCGATGTAGGAGACACTCCCGACCTTCTCCCAACCCTTGCCATTTTAGGTGCAGCTGCAGATGGAAAGACAACCATCGTAAATTGTTCCCATGTCCGATATAAAGAAACGGATAGGGTCTCTGCAATGAGTGAAGAACTACAAAAATTGGGTGTAAAAACCAAAGAACAATCTGATAAATTAACTATTTACGGATCGAATTATCCTTTCCCTGGGGCAAAACTTAATGGGAGAAGAGACCACCGAATTATCATGTCCCTCTCAATTTTAGGTCTTATCTCCTCTGGGGATATTCAAATTTCAGGAGCGGAACACGTGGCAGTTTCCTATCCTGATTTTTTCCAAGTATTGAAGAGCTTGGGGGCTGAAATTGAAGGTGATCAGCAACTATGAATGGGAATAAATTTGGTAAATTATTTCAAACTACTACCTTTGGAGAGAGTCATGGACCTGGGATCGGGTGTATTATTTCTGGCTGTCCCGCTGGAGTTAAACTAGATGATAGTTATATCCAACATGATTTGGATAGGAGGAGGCCCGGCCAATCTATGGTTACCACCAGTAGGGACGAACCCGACCAAGTCTCACTTTTATCTGGGTTAGAAGGTGGATACACAACTGGGGCGCCCATTGGAATGGTCATATACAATAAAGATGCCAAATCTAGTAAATATGAGCCATTTGTCACTGCCCCACGGCCTAGTCATGGGGATTTTACCTATTCCGCAAAATTTGGAACAAGAAGCTGGGCCGGAGGGGGCCGATCGAGTGCCAGGGAAACTGCCAACTGGGTTGCAGCTGGCGCAGTGGCCAAAAAAGTACTTGAAGATTCTATTTATGACGTACAAATCAAAGCTCATGTAAACCAAATAGGCGATTTAAGATCTCCTGATATAACCTTCGAAGATATGGTTAGTAATTCTGAGAACAATCCAGTTAGATGTGGACATTTATCCACTGCAAAAAAAATGGAAGCTTTAATTACAAAATATCAAAAAGAAGGCGATTCCATCGGAGGATCTGTATATTTCGAAGCTCATGGCGTCCCATGTGGTTTAGGCGCGCCACGTTTCGATTCATTTGAAGCAAGACTTGCACATGCCATGTTATCTCTGCCTGCAACAACAGCCTTTGAATTTGGTCTAGGGCGTTCTGCTGTAGAATATACTGGATTCGAACGAAACGATCCCTTTATTTTTGACGATGATGGGTCCGTAGTCCCTGCTAGTAATAATCATGGAGGTATCCAAGGTGGGATCACAACTGGAGAAGTTATTTTTGGAGAAGTCACTTTCCATGCTCCCACCTCCATCGTGAAAAAACAACAGACCGTTGATTGGGCCACTAACCAAGAGAAAGAAATCCAGGTAATAGGTAGACACGATCCAGTCCTTCCCCCTCGGGGGGTACCTGTAGTGGAGTCTTTACTCAATCTAATTGTTCTTGATTTCATGTTACTTGGTGGGCGTATAAATCCCGATAGGATTGATGGAAAACCTGGGGTTTACGATACTGATTACCACCCTGTAAATCCTAAAAATTAGGGAATTCACAATCCGAAAAGAAATAAGTGTGTTACTTGCTTATTTATAATGTGGTGAGATGGCAGAGCGGACTAATGCGCCAGTCTTGAAAACTGGTGGCCAACGGCCTCGGGGGTTCGAATCCCTCTCTCACCGTGAGGGAACGTCAGTGGTTTTCGCAAAACGTCCAATTGGGAGTCTACTGGTTTGAATAAGTAGTATACTATATAATTATATCAGAGGGCATATCTAATATCAATCATGGTAGAAAAAACTTACACCTATCCAAATGGCCTAGAAGATATTGGGGGGTTGATAAGCAGCATGGTCAATGGATGGGAAGATGATAAGCAGCATGATCAAGGGACTTTGACCTACCCAGATGACAGTCAATATGTGGGCGAATTCAAAAAAGGTATGCCCCATGGTCAAGGGACTTGGACCCACGCAGTTGGTGACCAATATGTGGGTGAATGGAAAGATGGTATCCAGCATGGTCAAGGGACTTACACCTACCCAGGTGGTCGTCAATATGTGGGTGAATGGAAAGATGGTAAGAAAACTCAAGGAACTTACACCTACGCAAATGGTGACCAATATGTGGGTGAATATTTAGATCGCCTCAAACATGGTCAAGGGACTTTGACCTACGCAAATGGTGACCAATATGCGGGGGGATGGAAAAATAATAAGTCCAATGGCCACGGGACTTACACCTTCTCCGATGGTACCCTATATGTGGGCGAATTCAAAGATGATACGCTCCATGGTCAAGGGACTTTTACCTACCCCGATGGTCGTCAATATGCGGGCGAATATGTAGATGGCCTCAAACATGGGCAGGGGACTATGACATTTTCAAATGGTGACCAAGTGGAAGGCATTTGGAGGGCAGGCAAAAGAGAGGAATAAAATG